>CAYHXI010000090.1:0-6170 GCA_964360565.1 uncultured Methanosarcinales archaeon
TCATTGAAATTATATGCCAATATATGATTCTGAAAGATTTCTCCATTGTATGAAGTCTGAGAATTTATCTCAGCACCATTTATAAGTTCTATACCTGCTTCTTTTGCTTTTTTTCTTGCTTCTTTCAGTCCGCTAATAGTATTATGATCTGTTATTGAAATTTGTTCCAATCCTGCATTTTTTGCCCTTAATACTACTTCTGAAGGGCTCCAAAATCCATCAGAACTGGAAGAATGCATATGCAAATCAGATATTATTCTTTCTTTATCAACCATAACAATTATATAACTTGCTTATTTATAAAAGTATACTCGAATCAACATGAAAAAAACAAAAGTGGCTTTAATAACTCAGGATTTTTATCCTATGAAAGGAGGAATAGCTTCTTACCTTCTTCAGATATACTTTAGATATTTTAGAAAATCTAATTTTGAAGTCATACTGCCAAAGAGTTTCTCAAAAGAAGATTTTTCAAATTTTCCATTCGAAGTAAAATTTACTGAATTTACTCCTTTTAATTTTGCTGATAAAAAAAGAGAGGACTGCAACAAAAATATTCTAAAAATACTATGCTCATTTCAACCAGATTTAGTGCTATTTGGCTATCTTAGGTCTCATCCTGAAACAGGTTTAATGTATAAAAAAATTAACCCATTATCTAAATTTGGAATTTTCACATACGGTAAAGAAGTATTTTTGAAGGATGCAGTTGTAAAAAGAAATCAAAAATTTGGATCTCATAAAGGATACTTAAAAAAAGAAGTTAATTTCTATGAGAACATATTAAATAAAGCAGATGGTATTTTTTCAGTAAGCGAGTTTACAAAAAAAGTTCTGCAAAAACAAGGAATTAAAAGAAAGATAGAAATCATTTATCCTTCAGTTCCAAGAGTCAAAAAATATAATTACGATAGTGCTAGAAAAAAGTTGAAATTTAAAAAAGATAACATCATTCTTTTATCAGTAGGCAGACTAATAAAAAGAAAAGGACAAGACAAAGTAATAAGAGTTATGCCTGAGCTATTGAGGAAATATCCTGGTATAAAATATGTCATTGTTGGCTCTGGCTCTGAGAAAAATAACTTAATAAAACTCGTTAACAGACTTAACTTATCTAAAGAAGTTATATTCGCAGAAAATATTACGGAAGAAAAACTTCCCCTATATTATTCTGCTTCAGATATATTTGTTTTACCTTGCGATTTCATAAAACCAAACGATGTTGAAGGATTAGGAATTGTGTTTTTAGAAGCTAATTCTTACGGTCTTCCAACAATAGGGGGAAATTCGGGCGGAGTTCCAGAAGCAATAATAAATGGAAAAACAGGTTTTTTAGTTAATTCTAAGTCAGATATAGATTTAATAAAAAAAATAAGTTATCTTGTCGAGAATCCCGATATCCTGAAAAGAATGGAAACTCATTGCAGAAGATTATTTATTAAAAGTAACAACTCCACTACACTAATCTATTTAAATCAGTAAAGTAAATTAATCTAAAAGATGACTGAACTATCAGAAATTGTAGAGGCTGAATAAATGAAACAAAAAGACACTTGGAACTTAACAAAATTATTCAAAAGCGATGACGATTCTGAGATGGAGAAAAAAAGAAAAGTAATTCTAGAAAAAAGCTATGCTTTCATCAACAAATGGAAAGACAGAAATGATTATCTTGAAGATCCGAAAGTTCTAAAGCAGGCTCTTGATGAATATGAATTTTGGTTGAGAAATTATGGAAGTTCAGGAGATGAAGGATATTATTTTCATTTAAGAACTGCACAAAATCAAAATGATCCAAAACTAAAAGCTAAAGAGAATAAAATAGAGGAATTCAGTAAAAAAATAGGAAACGACATTCAATTTTTCACTCTTAGAATTGCAAGGATTCCTCAGCAGCTGCAAAATAAATTCTTGAATTACGAAGACCTTGCTCCTTACAAACATTTTTTAGAAAAATCTTTTGAAGAATCAAAATACTTGCTTTCCGAGCCAGAAGAAAAAATTCTCAACTTAAAATCAACTCCTGCATACAGAAATTGGGTTAAAATGACTTCAGGATTCTTGTCAAAAGAAGAAAGAGAAGTTATTCTTGAAGACGGCAAAAAGGCATTGCAGCCTTTTGAAGAAATCTTAAAATTAACAGAAAGCCAAAATAAAAAAATAAGAGATAAAGCTGCAGAAGCATTAAATGATATTCTTAGAAAACACGTCGATTCAGCAGAGCAAGAGATTAATTCTATTCTGCTTAACAAAAAAATTGACGACGAACTAAGAAACGTGGAACGTCCAGATATTATAAGGCATCTCGAAGACGATATTGATACAGAAATTGTTGATCACTTGCTTTCCACAGTTTCAAAACATTTCAATATTGCCCAAAGATATTATGCTTTGAAAGCGAGACTTTTGGGAGTTAAAAAACTAGAGTATCACGAAAGAAATGTAGAATATGGAGATGGAGGAGTTTATTCAAAAGAAGATTCAGTAAAATTAGTTAATAAAGTTCTCCTTGATTTAGATAGAGAATTCTCAGATATTTTCTTGAGATTTGTAGAAAATGGACAAATAGACTTTTTCCCTAAAAAGAACAAATCTGGAGGAGCATTCTGCACTCATAACTTAATCTCTCAGCCAACTTACATTCTTCTAAATCACACTAATAAATTAAGAGATGTTACAACTATGGCTCACGAAACAGGTCATGGAATAAACAACGAATTAATGAGAAAAAAACAAAACGCTCTTCATTTTGGCACTCCATTATCTACTGCAGAAGTTGCAAGTACATTCATGGAAGATTTCGTGCTTAAAGAATTAGTTAAAGAATCGAATGATGAGCAAAAATTAGCAATAATGATGATGAAACTTAACTCTGACGTTTCAACAGTGTTTAGACAAGTGGCATGCTATAAATTCGAGCAAGATTTACACAAAGACTTCAGAGAAAAAGGATATCTTTCAAAAGAAGAAATTGGAAGTTTGTTTCAGAAAAACATGGCTGCATATATGGGAGATGCTGTTGAGCAGTCTGAAGGCTCAGAAAATTGGTGGGTGTACTGGAGCCACATAAGAAGATTCTTCTATGTTTACTCTTATGCCAGCGGACTATTAATTTCAAAATCACTCCAGAAATCTGTTAGAGATAATCCAGAATTCATTAATGAAGTAAAAGAATTTTTATCAACTGGACTGTCAGATTCGCCGAAGAACATCTTCGAAAAATGCAGAATAGACATTGCAGACAAATCTTTCTGGAACACAGAAATAAATGAAGTGGAAGAACTTCTTGATGAAACTGAGAAGTTGGCGAAGAAGTTGGGGAAGGTTTGAATGGAGCAGCTATTTGCTTTTTAATTTTCTTAAAGCTGTTTCTAAGGTTGCTATTGCTTCAGGATCTTCTTGTTTAGAATATCCGTAGGCGTTTCCTGGAGGAGAGTGGTAATACTGCAGCGCAGCTGATAATTCTCCTCTTGCATAAGGATGTATTATATTAGTTTCATCCCCGAAACTTGTTGAGCCGCCTTGTTTACACCCCGTGTCCTCTGAAGTTAGTAAATCTTCTAGAAAACTTAATGCTCTTGGGCTTTCTGATTCTCCAAGTTTTTTTATAGCACCTAATTGCTCTCTTAGAGAATAATGAATGTAGTGTTTAATTGGAAATCCTAAAGTGTACCAGTGTCTTTTTGTTTCCACCATTTTGATGTCAGCATTAGCAATTCTGATCATTTCTTCAACTTCTTTGTCTGATAACATTTTCAATGACCTTTTACACGAAAAGGTATTTAAACTTTTGTTTTTAGGTCATTGACACAGCTCATTAAAAAGGTTTTTAAATCTCTAGGTAATAATTCAAGTCATGGTCTGCAAAGATTGCCACAGTTTCAAGATTTTCGGAAACAAATGCTGGTTTTTTTGGGAAGGAAAAAGAACTTGTTCTCAGCATAGAAAGAGTGCAGAATCTGAGCCTGATTTTAAAACTGTTGTGGAAGAGATACAGTTAGTTAGAAATCATTGAGATACTTTTGCTTCTACACGAATAAGTCTCTTGTCAATGTGACTTATGTTTAACTCCATAGAATTAACTTTTGATTTTACTTCTTTAACGTCCACTTTAAGTATTTCAGTGTCTTTTTCTATGCCTCCTGTTTTAACAGTTAGATTCATTATGTTGTTCAATAAATTGTAATATAGCGCAAAAATACCCACTGCAAAACCTCCTACAGGCAATCCATACTGAAGCCAAGCAGGAGTTTGAATTACTCCAATACTTTTCAAAATAACCCATAACATTACTACAGACATTGAAGTATAAAACAAATAGTCCCAAAAGTTTAATTTTCTCATAATACTAACAAAAATGTTAGTCTTTATATATTTTTCGTCGAGAAATCCGCAAGATTTGCGGTGGAAGCCGGAAGATTTGCGGAGTAGACCGTAAAATTAATGACTTTTTATATCTAATGAGATAAATTTCCGGTGAAACCGAAAACAATCAATTTGTAATTTTAACTTCTGCTAAATACTCTCTCAACGCTTCCTGCCAATTTCTTAAAGGCGAAAGCTTAGTATTTATTAAACTTGAATTTACAGGTCTTTTTGCTTTACTATTTATCTCTTCACTTGTTATTCGTATCACTTCATTTTCTAACTCTTCTTGTCTTACTAATTCTTCAACAAATTCTGCAGGAGTGCAGCTTCCTGAGTTAGTGATGTGATAAACTCCATATTCTCTATTCAACAGTTCAGGAAGCATTTGCGCAATGTCTTTAACATAAGTTGGATTTCTTCTCTGGTCATCAACCACTCTCATGATTTTATTTTCTTTTGCGAGATAATGTGCTTTTGAAAACAAATTTTTTCCTCCCATTCCAAAAATAGCTGAAGTTCTTACAATATAACATTTTTCTGTATGTTCTCTTGCGTTTTTTTCTCCTATAGATTTTGTAAATCCGTAGCAATTGATTGGTTTGAAGTCGTCATAATTTTCATCATATCCATTTAAATCTCCTTTAAAAACGTAATCTGTGCTGATTTGAATTAGTTTTGCTCCGATTTCTTCGCATGCTTCTGCAATAAATAAAGGTCCGAATGCGTTTGTTTCTATTGCTTCAATTCTTTCTTCTTCTGCACCGTCGACATTTGTGTATGCTGCAGTGTTGATAACTAAATCAGGCTTTATTTTTGAAAATACACCATCGACTTCTTTTTTAACAGATATATCTAATCCTCTCTTTCCTAATCCATACACTTCATTTTTCTTAGAGAATACATTCACTAATTCTTTTCCTAGCAAACCATTTGCTCCTGTTACTAATATTTTCATTCCAACTTTGAAAAAGACAATGTTTTAAATATTTTGCGCTTTATGACTTTGTTATGAAACTCTGCATCTATTGCAAAGGAATGCATTCTTATGAAGATTGTCCTCAGTGGCACAAATCTTTAGCGTTGTATAAATTAAAAAATAGGTTGAATAGTTCGGATTTCTCCGGCTCGGCTCCAGCGCCTTTTATTGGAAGATTCGGTTACCCTGAAGTTAATGTAGGTATTCTTGCTCCGCCAGAAGTTTCTAAAGAAGCTTGGCTTTATGACGCTCCAAAATATTGGTCAGAGAAAAATTATGAAGTTTCAGAAATAATTGGATTAAGAGGAGCACTTGTCAACTCCAATTTTAAATCAAATGTTAAATCGATTTTAGAGAATTCGAAATTCTTAGACGTTGTTAAAGAAGTTGGCATGGCTTCAAAGCCAGTTAACATTGATGTTCTTCTCAAAGAAAAGCCGGCGTTTAATCTTAAGCTCGACGCGTACACAGCTCCCAGAGGTCCTAATGCAAAACTACAAAAGATTGAGATAACTGAGAATCCTAAAATTCACACTAAAGTTCAAAATTTTGTTGATGATAATGATATTCTTGCAAAAGATGTTTTGGTTGAGCTGTATTCAAAAGGTTTTGACGAAAATTTTCTTACAAAATTATTGAGTGTGGGCGTTTTGGGATTGAAAAATAACAAAAAATTAGTTCCAACTAGGTGGAGTATAACTGCAACGGATGACATGTTAGGAAAAAGTCTTCTTCCTGAAATAAAAGATTTTGAGAAGGGGGATTATTGTGCATATTTCGGAAGCTATCTTGGAAATTATTATCTTGTTTTAATGTTTCCTTCATT
>CAYHXI010000091.1:0-6135 GCA_964360565.1 uncultured Methanosarcinales archaeon
CTCGGGCTTTTGTCTTCTTAAGAATTTTGTTTTAATTCGCACTTATTGATGGAATATCAGAAGACAAAAGCCCCCGGTGAGAGTTGCACTCACGACCTGCAGTTCATTCGAAGCTAGCGTCGAATGTTCAAAGACGCTAGTCTTTGTTATACGAAACTGCCGCAATAGCTACTATGCTACGAGGGCGGTATGGTTTGTAGTCTGTGGTCAGTGGCTTGTCTATAATTACTCACAACCTACTACTGACTACCTACTACTGACTACGTCGTAACATTTAAATACATTTTCAATTCACTTTCGCAGATGGAGAATTTATACGACGTTGTTGTGGTTGGAGCAGGTGCTGCTGGCTTAACTGCTGCGATTTACACATGCAGAAAAAAATTAAAGACTGTGATAATCAGTGCAGATATAGGTGGGCAGACAAATTTGACAAATCATATTGAAAATTATCCTGGCGTCGATCCTTGCACAGGAAATGCCTTGATGCAGAAATTTTTTGAGAATGCAACTGGTTTTGGAGCGGAATTTATCCCTGGCAAAGTTTCTAAAGTTGAAAAAAAAGGAAAAAATTTTGCAATAGAGTTGGCGAATGGAGAAAAATATGAAACTAAATCTTTAATTCTTGCGTTTGGTAAAGTGGCTAGAAGTTTAGGTATTCCTGGAGAAGAAAAATTCTTCGGAAGAGGCGTTAGCACTTGTGCAACATGCGACGCTCCATTATACAAAAACAAAACTGCTCTTGTTGTAGGTGGAGGAAATTCTGCAGTTGAGGCAGTAATTGAACTTTCGAGAATTGCAAAAAAAGTTTATTTAGTGCACAGAAGCGAATCTTTTAGGGCGGATGAAATCAGTGTAGAAAAATTGAACGCGTTGAAGAATGTTGAAATGTTTTTGAATACTGTTTTGACTGAAATTAAGGGAGACAAAAAAGTTTCTTCAGTAACTATTCAAAACATAAAAAACAAAAAAACAAGAGAACTTCAAACTGATGGTGTTTTCATTGAAATAGGATATGTTGTTGATACATCGATGGTTGCTCACCTTGTTAAACGAAACGAAAGAAATGAAATATTAGTTAATGAACTGTGCGAATCCAGCTGTCCGGGAATTTTTGGTGCAGGAGATGTGACTCAAATAGTGTACAAGCAAACAGTTATTTCTGCAGGAGAAGGAGCAAAAGCAGGTTTGCAGGCGTACAATTATCTTTCCCAAGGCAAAGGAAGCATGATTGATTGGTAAATCATTTTAATATTACTACATTAGTCATTCCACGTCTTCTTCTTTCAATAATTCCTTTACCTTCAAGCTTGTCTAAAAATCTAGTTACTCTTACTTTTGACCATTCTGTTTTTTTAACGATATCACTTTGGAAAATGCTTCCTTGATTTTCAAGAATTAAATTATAAACAATTTTTTCCTCTTTGTTAAGATTTTTTGGTTTTTGAAAACCTTTTGAACTCTCTACTTTTTCTGTTTTAGCTTGCAATATTTCTTTCTTCGGTTGAATAAAAATTAAGTAACTGCCTGCGAAAAATAAAAGTAGCAATATTGCAATAAGAACATGATTATATGGTTGTAGTTGATTTAATGTCTCATAAGGACATTGCGTTCCTTCTGGATGAATGCATTCCCCTTTTGGACCAATTGTAATTTGAGAGGTTATGTATTTCTCTATAGACATAGTGTACGCTAAGAAAATAGATGCTAGAATTAAAGTGAATATTACAATTCCAATGCCTACTTTTCTATGATTCATGACATGAGTTAAATGAAGATAGTTTAAATAGATTTTGGAGAAATAATTCATATCCTGGAGTAACGAAAACTATAAAAAGAAAGTTGCTTTTCACTATTTAAAATGGCAGTTGATACTGATTTGGAGCAAATAACTGGCTCTATTATAGAGAGCAATGGTTCTTTGACAGATTTCACATACGCTCAATTAACAAGCGCAGTTAAAGAATATTTTAATGCTAATGTTGACAAATTTCCTAAGAATTATAGTCCTTTAAATATTGTTCAAGATCTTTTGAAGTCTGAGCGTATTAAAGAAACTTCTAAGCGTGGATTATATTCGTTTGATAAATTGTTTTGATGTTTTCTAGAAAGTCTTAAAAACAAAACAACAAACTAAAGAGTACATTAGGGGCTATGGGATAACTTGGTTAGCCTACCTGTCTTGGGCACAGGTGATCCCGGTTCAAATCCGGGTAGCCCCATTTTTTATGAACAAACTTTTATTATCTTGCGTAGCAGCAGTATCTTTAAGCTGTCAAAGTTCTGCAGTTAGAGATCTTGAAGAATACAAACTTTCTTTGCCGAGGACGAATTTTTCAGTTTCAGAAAAATCTTCAGGAAATATAACTATAAACGAACAAACAATTAACGATTTAATAAAAAAGAACAATGGTGTTTTAATCGCACATTATAATCTTGAGGCCAGCAAAGCGAAATACGAATTGCAAAGATCTGATTATGGAATTAAATCTTTTTTGAAGATTATTCCTTTGAAGAGTTATGATGAAAATAACGGAGGAGTAATAGATTTTGTTGTTCAGCAAGATTTTCCTTTCGGAGGTAATTTAGAGTTGTCGAATAGAGAACTTCTTACTGAAGAAAGAGACAACCAATTTGTTTTGAGATTTTCTCTTCCTCTGCCTTTCTCGAACAAATCTTTGCAAAGAAGACTGACTGTTATTCGTCAATTGCACGACCTCAACAGGGCAAATAATGAATATGTTAAGCAAGTGAGAAATAAATATAGAGAAGTTAAAGAAAATTTGTATGAGTTTACTTATCGCTCCTCGCTTGTAAGAATACAGTCTGAGTTTGTTTCTGACCTTCAAGTTTTATTTCAAATAATAAATGAAAGAAACGATGAACAGAGTTTGAGAGAGTACAAAACTGATTTTGCTGAAGCTCAGAGTGAGATGGAGAGTCGAAATTCAAAGAAAAGCAATTCTGAGCTATCTTTCAAAAGCGCTTTAGGAGTTTCTATAGATTCTAATGTAGATTTGAAAGAGTCTTCTTTTGTTGAAAAAAATTTTGATAGTGGTATAGAAAATAGAGCTGTAGAACTAGATCCTGATCTTAATTCTCTTGCTTCACAGAGTTTGGTTGCTCAAGAGCAGTTGAAAACTTCTAACGCAGGAAGATTTCCTGATGTTTATTTTACTGGAGAATATGGACAAAATCTAACTAATAATACAGATAATTGGGCAGTTGGTTTAGGAATAGAACTCAACTTGTTCGACTCTGGAAAAAATAAAGCTTTGCAGAAAGAAGGAGAGAATATTTTGCAGGCGACGAATTTAGGAATTGAGCAGAGAATAAATGATTTATTATCTGCTTCAAAAAGAGAACTGTTGAATATTTCTGAATCTAAACAAAGATATTTGAATTCTTTGGAGATTGTTAATAATGCAAAATCATCTTATTCTGGAGCTGTAGAACTTTTGCGGGAGAATAAAACAACTTATTCTGAAACTCGCAGACTTTTAGAAACATACAGAGATGGACAAGATGACTTAGATAAAGCTTTGAGAGATTATTTGCAAGCCAAAGTTAGACTTGAAGTGATGGCGGGAGAGTTTGACCAATGAAGCAAGTTTTGAGAAAGCCGGAAAAACACGTGTTTGTTTGTGTTAATGAAAAAGGAGATGTTTCAAAAGATTGCTGTGCAAAAGTCGGCGGATTAAACATTTACGACAAACTCAAACAATTTGTTGCGCAAAAAGGATTAACAGGCCATGTTTGGATAACAAAATCAAAATGCTTGGGCTTTTGCAATGCTGTTGGAACAACTATTGTTATTTATCCTGAGCAGGAATTCTTCACAGAAGTAACTGAAAAAGATTTGGAAGAGATTTATGGAAAGTTGGTGGATTGAGAAAATCAGGTCTTCTCTTTTATGAGTTTATCAACTTCTGATACAAAATGCAATATTTGTTTTTCTACAAATTCTTTAGCATATGTATGTTCATTTTTATTTTCTCTATAGAATAATCTGTATCCGATGTCTTGTCTTTCATTAAAGACGGTGCTGAGTTTTTGAGCTAAATCTTTTCTGCCGACTATTCTGCTTATGGCCAGTTGTGTACAAATGTGGCTTTCAACTTTATAACCTTGCAATGCAATAAGTTGATTTGCTTTATGTTCCATAGCAAAGTATCCGAGAAGAATTGCTAGCAAAGGAGTTTTGCTTTGCAGCATAAACTTGGCTCCATCTATAAAGTATTCTGCACTATTTTTATGTTTTTCTGCTAAAGAATTGATATCTTCTTTTCTTTTCAAAAGTGCAACAGAAGCCTTTAGAGTAATAGTTCTTTCATTTAAACATTTATCATTGAATTCCTTATCAATTTTTATCTATTGTATTATGTGTCTGTTTTAAATCCTTCTAAAAAGTGTTCGATTTCCTTATTATTCTTTAACAGCTCACTTATAGATATTATTATTCCTTCTTTTTTTATATTTAGGTACAAAGGAGTTTGTTCTTTAATGTGTGAAAAAAAAGCTTCTTTGCTGATAATCAGTGGAGAAAGTCTTTTATCTATTTTGTGAAGTTCATCCTTGATTTTATTTATTGAAACGCCTGACTTATGAATTATGAATAAATCTATGTCACTTTCAACTGAAGATTCTCCGCGGGCATGACTTCCAAATAGAACCATTAATTCAATTTTATTTTTTATTTTTTGCAAAGAATTTTCAAGTACACTCCAGACATTTAATAGCACTACATTTTTTCTATCTTTTAATTTCTCTGTTGCAAAAAGCTGTAATATTATTGGAGCATATTGGCTGTACGTATTTAATGTAAATAGTCTTTCCTTTCTTTTGCCCTTCATTTTTGAAAGTATGCCTGTGGCTGCTAATTCTCTTAACGTTGTTGATAAAATACCTGTGCTAAGGTTTGTTTCTTGGTGGAGTGCTTGAAGATTGTATGCTTTTCTTACATCTGTTAGCACTCTAAGTATCTTGACTTTTGTTTTTGAGCCAATTATTTGTTCTACAAACATTTTTTTCACTATAGAGGGCTTTGAATAACCCTGTTTTACATCAGTATTCAAAGCACTCTTATGAGGAGTTTGATTATTTTTTGATGGTTTTTCAAACTCCTCTATATTCGATATTTAGAAGATAGATGATTAAAGTAAGTATATAAAACTTTGTATTTTCATAAAAGTGAATATGATTGTTTTTTTGAAGTTAATATCTTATATTAAATTCAATTATTTGAAGATAGAGTGTATGAATAAAGTTATGAATGATTTATCAACGAGAACTAAACGAAATAATAAAAGAAATAGAAACTAAAGACGGAGTTAAGATAAGAAATAGAGAGAATTTTGATGTATTGGATTAGAAGGGATTTGTGGAAGCTGATGAGATGAGATTTACCAAAGTTTTTAATATTAGTCTGTTTTGTATTGTTTTGAAATGGGATTGAAAGAGTGGTTTTCGAGAATCTTTAGAAAGAGTAGTCCGAGAGAATTTGATAAACTGATAAATATTCTGTTTCGGTATAATGCTGAAAAAAAAGATTTAAATAAAAAAGTAATATCAGGTAAAATTAGTAAGGCTGATTTTACAGTGCAATTTATTGATTTGTTAAACCAAAATATGGTTCTTTTAGATACTGTGAATAATTGGAAAAATAATGAATATAATCTGAAATATTTTTCTGAGTGGGAGAATAACTTACTCGCTCAAAAACAATTGGTTGAATCACAAAAATTTTTTGTTTTAAGCGATATTTTGTATTCGGAATTTAATCTATTGTCTTTTTTAAGTGTTGAGCATATTAAAGATTTTAAGAGCACAGAAGTTAATGCCAGTACTATTCGCACACATAGACTGTATAAAGATCAGAAAGATAAAACTTTCTTTTCTCCTGAAAAAAGTTTTGTTCGCAGAGAATTTGAAAAATCAGGTTCTAGAACTGTTTTGTTGGGTGGAAAACTTGTAGGAAAGGTGATAATTAGAATTATTGATGAAGAGTCGTTTATCGCTTGGAAAAAAGCATTTGAAGCTGAAGAAGTATGGAAAAATCTTGGTTTTGATTATGTTCCTGTTGAGCCTATATTGTCAAAAAATGGAAAGTTCCGAGTTTTTAAAACAAAGGATGAA
>CAYHXI010000092.1:0-6089 GCA_964360565.1 uncultured Methanosarcinales archaeon
TTGCAGGTTTCTCCGTCCAAATTGTCCGCCATCTCTGAAAAAATTTCCAGCTCTGACTTCGTCGAGGGAAATTTTTTCGAGGGCGTCCAACTTCGGTAAATCGCGACGTTAAACTCAATCGTTGGGAAGAATTATATTTTAGGGGCTGGCTCGGCAAACTCTACTGGAATACTCACACCTTTTCCGTCTTTAATTTTGAATACATTAAAGTGTAGGTGTGGATGTGACATGCAACCAGATAAACCAGAATATCCTAATAAATCTCTGGTTCTTACATCTTGTCCTTCTCGAACTACAACTCTATCTTTTCCAAAATGGATATATTCTGCAAACGTTCCATCGCCATGATCGATTGCCACATAATTTGCTTCATTAGCCAATTTTGCATCTAAACCATATTTATCAGAATCAGATTTTACTCGAATTACTCTTCCATTTCTTGCTACCAAAATTGGTGTATCAACGTCTAAAAGAAAATCAATTGCATATCTTGATTCCGGAAAATTCTCATGAGCATACTCGCCAGTAGGTCTAACTACTCTCTTTTCCATTGTTTCTGGAAATGGTAATCTATATTCTGGTTGCATGACTTAATTATAGCAGAGGTAGTATATAAAGCTTTCCATTATTTACTACTAATAAGAGACAATAGATAGTCCTCGCCAGCCCCTATTTTTCAATATAGTCTCAACGACTTTGAATTTTTCCTCCGCTTCGCTACGGAACGTTGCACTAAAATTCAATCCCTATCGGGAGAGTTTAACAGCGATTAAGCCTCCGCTCCGTTGCACTCCGCTACGCCCTCGCAATTATTTATTATTTTTATTTTAGTTGCTCGGGGAAATTTTCCTACGGAAAACTTCGCTTAATCGCATATGTTATAATTTATCCATTATCTTCAAACATTCATTGTAAAACTCGAGTGCTCTCATTAAAGAAGTTTCAGATTTGCTTGCTTTTGCCTTAACACCCATGTTGTAGGTAAATGTTGAACGTTTTTCAATCTCAAAGTCATATTTTGTTACTAACTCAAGAGCTTTCTTTTGCATTACTGTTGCTGGCTCTTCTGCTCCTAATAATCCCTGGCTTTCTTTTTGAGCTTCTTCAAACTCTTCAAGATAATGTTTTGCAATTCTTTTAGTGAGATAGAAATAATAAACAAGAACTTCAAATGTTTTCTTATGAATAACTATTTCTGATTTAATTTTTATTCCAATCTTTGCAAGTAATGCTCCAGATGTATAAAACATAGAGTAATATGATGAGTTGATTATCCATAGGTGTGTTTCAAAGCTATCATCAATAAAATCAAAGTTTTTCTTTAAGGATATTTTGGCAGAAACTTCACTTAATATTCTTGCTGTGTTGAGGGAAGTCAAAGCGTTATCAATGTAGAATTTCACTAAGTCTTTGTTCTTATCATCTTTAACAATCTCTCTATCATTTTTCATTATTGGGACTTTCTTCTCAATTTCCTTTAATCTTTTTTCATCTAACATTTCGTTCACCTAATAGAGAATAATATTGTTCAGCGCCATATAATAATATGTGCTTATTAAAAGCTTCGTTTATAACATTTAATTCATCTCTTTTTTGCAACATTTCCCTAAAACTCTCCAAAGTAGCAATATTGATATCAAACTTAGGAATAGAGATAGATAAACTCGCTTTTAATTCTCTTTCAAATTTATCATCTTCACTAGGCAAAATCACGAGCAAATCAATGTCTGATTTCTTATTCTGTTTTTCAGCAACATATGACCCAAAAACTAATAAAACAAAAAAATGGTTCTGTGTTTTATTCAGAAAATTATTGATGTGTATTTTGATTAAATTATTTTTCTTAAAGAACTTCTCTTTTCTTATGTTTTCAACATATGCCAAGTCCTGAACGTTTTTCTGGTAATTTAGTTTTAGTGCATTATGATTGTCTTTTATTATAAATCCGTCTTTGATTAAACGCTTAATAGATGTATGTACTATCTTTAGATCTTTTTTGATAAGTCTTGATACTTCTCTAATGGTAAAACTATCTAAAATCTTTGAAACAAATAATTCCATTACTATTATCTCTGTTTTAGTAAATAACATGTTGTATTTTATGCCTACGAGTGTTGTATTTTTATACAACTATATAAATCTTTTGGTTATGATTAGCCAATTTAGGGGCCTTCCGCCCTAACGGACGAGCATAACAGCAATTTACTTACTACAAAACCTTGCAGGTTTATCCACCTAAATCTGCTTTAGAGACTTATTAAAAGTCATACTTTTAAAAAGGTTTTTAAAGACGGTTAACTTATGATATGTTATCTTACTATAGAGAAGTTTGAATACTCTGTTTTCACGCAATTATTCAAATTCATCTATATATAGTTTGTCCCGTACAATCTTGTACAATACAGAAAAAGAGGTCACATGCCAACAAAACTGCAAGATATTAGAAGAGCATCAAGAGTAATCAAAGTTCTTTGGAAGCATGGTTTTGGAAGAATAATCTACGACTACGGTTTGCAGCCTCATCTTTCAATTCTTCAAAAAGTAGGTCCCACTCCTAAAGAGCTCCCGCACGACCTTCCAGTCCGATTAAGATCTGTTTTAGAAGAATTAGGAGGAGCATACATTAAATTAGGACAATTATTGAGCGTCCGTCCAGATTTAATTCCACAAGAGTACTGCGATGAATTCAAAAAGCTCCAAGACTCTGTAGACCCAGTTCCTTTTAATCAAATTCAAATTTTTATAGAAAAAAACCTGAGAAAAAACCTGAGTGAAATTTATTCTTTTGTAAACAAAACTCCCATTGGCTCTGCATCTATCGCTCAAGTCTATCGCGCCAGATTAAAGAATAAAAAAGATGTTGTGATAAAAGTCCAGCGTCCTTTCGCTCGCGAAAAATTTGAAGAGGATATAGATATAATGCACTACATTGCAAAGAAACTCGATGCTAAATTTAAAGATACTGTTCCTCCAACCGAAATAGTTAATGAGTTTGAAAGATACACCCAAAATGAACTGGATTTTATGCACGAAGCTAGAAGTATAGATAGATTTTATCATGCATTTGAAAATGATGCTCAAGTTGTAATTCCTCATGTTTTCTGGCAGTACTCCAGCAAAAACGTTTTAACTATGGAATATTTTGACGGCAAAAAATTATCTGAGATTGATGCTAAATTCGACAAGAAAAAAATAGCTCAAACAATTGTAGATGTTATTATAAAACAAATATATGAACATGGAATATTTCACGCAGATTTACATCCTGGAAACATATTGGTTTTTAAAAACAATAAAATAGGTTTGATAGATTTTGGAATAATTGGAAATCTCACAAAAGAATTGAAAAAAGAGTGTTTGGAGTTGTTCATGGCTTTGATAAATAACGATTCTGATAGATTGTGTGATGTCATACTAAGAGTTGGAACTCCTTCAAATGAAACTGATGTGGTTGCATTCAAGCATGAAGTAGAGTTTTTAGTCGATGAATGGTTCGAAAGCGGAGATAGAAAAGCAATGATAACATTCACCCTCTACAAAATAATAAATACTAGCATAAAATACAAAATAAAACTTCCTGTAGATATAATTCTTTACGCCAAAGCATTTGTTACAGTAGAAGGAACTTGTTTAGGATTAGTCCCTGGATTCAGCTTTGTCGATGCAGCCACTCCTGGAATGATAAAAACCATGCAAAAAGAACACACTCCTCGAGCAATAATTGAGAGATTTGTTAAAAAAGCAAAATCGATAAGCGAAGCAGTATCTGAACTTCCTCAAGAAGCAAGAGATTTAATTGAGAGAATAAAATCTGGAAAATTAACTTTTGACTTAAAAGATACAGATATAAAACATTTAGGAATGGACATAAATCTCAGCAGCAACAGAATTTCTTTTGCGATGATTGTCGCTGCGCTCGTCATTGCAGGAGCATTATTCATAAACGTGAAACCTTTAGTTTCAGGATACTCCCTTTTTTCAATAGTTTTCCTACTAATGGCTTTTGTTTTATTAAGCGCAATGCTGATTTCCATCTTTCGTGAAGGAACACAAAAGTTTGATCCTCACAGAAAGATTTAAAAAGATGAATTACCATGAACACATATACTAAGAGGTGATATTATGCGCAGTGTAATAAACATGTTTAAGAGAGCTGTTTCTCTAGGCCTAAGAGCTGTAAAGCTGGGAGGCAGAGAAGCAAAAAGTGAAGCAAAAAGAACAGGAAGATTTTTTGCAGGCGAGTTGAAAAGTGAATTAAAGAAAGCTTCAAATGCTGCTTTAAGAGCTGCTGGAAGAGCAGGCAAAAAACAATCAAAGAAAAAAAGAAGGTAAACTATGAAACATTTTGCGCTAGTATTTTCAGTTGTTTTGGCTGTTGCAGTTGCAGGACTGTTTTTGTCCAGCGATTCTTTAACAGGACAGTCTTTTCTTTATGGCCAAGATTACGGTCCAGAAGGACAACCTGTGCTTAACAATAGACAGAGTTGGCAGTGGGGAACTCAGAGTCCTGAGCGACTTTCTGACAGAGGACCAAGCAAATATGTATGCTGCGACGCTGTAAAAATTGCAGAAGCAGGACTTCACAAATGTCCATCCACTAGATCATTAGTTGAGAAAGTTTGCAGAGTATCAGATGAAATAGCAGAGGAAGGAAGAGATAATTATGCAGATGGATTTTTATTCCCTCCATGCCCTCCAAATAATGAACACTGTGCTCTGCCGGAGAAATAAAATGAAAATAGACAAAGCATGTTTAAAATCAATTGAATTTTGGGTAGTTGTGTTAATAGTTGCAATTGCAGTTTTAGGACTATTATTTTTCTTTAAAGCATCAGCAACAGGAATGCCAATACAAGATATTTCTATTTATCCATGCATTGATACAGATGGAGGAATAAATCCATTTGTCGAAGGGGCTGTTAGTTCTGCAACTCTAAGAGGAAATGACAAATGCTTAACAGGAGATGGAAAAGAAGTTGAAGCATGCAGAGGAAGATTCTGTTTATTACAAGAATTCTACTGCAGAAATAACGGCGGAGTAAGCGTATTAAGAAATTGTCCAATAAGCAACAAACCAATCTGTTACAAAGGAAGATGCGTAGAACCAACACAAATAGAATCTTCAACCGCTAGAGGATTGGTGGATTATAGTAGTTAATGAAGTGAAATAAATAGGAGGTTTAACATAAATGATTTTAAGAGGAAATGTTTTAATAATTGCACTTTTAATGTCTATTATTTTGGTCAGTGGTTGTGTTACTCAGCAAGATCCTGTTAAGAGGGTTTGTTCTAGATTGGATTTTCGTGGTTCTTTAAGTGTTCAAGAATGTAGCAAGGAATTGTATAATGTTTACAACGCTATTGAGAATAATGATGCTAGAAATTGTGATTTAGTACTGAGTGAGGCTTTAAAACTATCTTGTCAACAATCAGTTAGTAAAATTAATTTTGACGAATTTGTTAAAAAATACTTTGGAACTGATACGCATTCTCTATACGATAAACTTGCTGAAGAAGATTGTAGTAAAGCAAGTATCTCGATTTTAAGTGCCGGAAGTCATCCTGAAGACCGTGATACTGGAATGAGCTTATTTGAAGTGAGTGTTAAAAATACAGGAAATAGTGAAATTAAACTTGAATCAATTAAAGCTTATGATAACAAAAACAACTTGATATGTAATGAGAACATAACATACTCTTTATTCAAAGAAGAAGGAAAATCCATACCAACTTCCTGTAATGTGCCTTGTGTGTTTGATGCAGATACTAACATAATAAATTCTCCATTAGAAAGAGCAGTTATAACAACAAATTGTCAAGGAATAACAGCAGAAATACAAAAAGACAAACTAAACTGCGGAACCGTTGTGAGCACACTTAAGTATTTTCAAAAATAAAGTGTGACTTTTCCCACCAAATAATCCTCTCTCATACAACACAGCATTCTTACTCAGCATATGCCACTTATCCCTACAGAAAACGCAATACTTGATTAGTTGTAGGGATAAGAATTTTCCAAACACAACTATTATAACCCAAGTTTGACAGTTAAATAGAAAAAGTGTTTCTAGTTTTGTTTGAATTTGTAT
>CAYHXI010000093.1:0-6033 GCA_964360565.1 uncultured Methanosarcinales archaeon
TTCTGAATTTTCCATAAATCATTAGAAATAATTCCCATTTATATGTCTTTCGTCGACATTTCCGCAAGATTTGCGGTCTGCACCGGAAGATTTGCGCAATCAGTATCTCTTAGTTTTCCATCTTCGGCAAGAAGCTTCAACTGGTTACATTTTGTAACCGTTTCATTTGCCCCTTCTTCTAATAAACGATGTTTTAGTACTTTCCAATAATTTCTCGCGTCTTCACTCTCACTAAGAACCCCAACAATATCAACTACTGAAAACCACCATTCATCATTAAACCATGTTCTTCTTATCTTTTTGTCTTGGAATACTACTAAGCTTTTATCGTGCATAGAAAAATCAAAAGAAGTCCATATTTATATACTCTTTGGCCGAAGATGTCCAGTGAAGTGAACCCTCACAGTAAATTTATGGTGAAATGAGATAAATCTCTACTGTTTTGCGATGGAGAATTGTTTGTTTGTTGATTGATTTTAACAAAGCAGGGTTGTTTGGTGAGAAAATCGACCCTTTATTTCTTTCTTGCCAAAATAAGGAATCTTCGTGCTGTAAATTCGAATCTTCCCTTTTTCTCGAGTCTTTTTTGTAGTTTTTTCAAGACTTGCAAATGCTTATTTACGTTAAAATCATCAACTATCCAGGGAATTGCTTTAAGAAAATAAACCAAAGCCCCTACATCTTTGAAAATTGTTTTTCCCTTCCACTCTTTCGCATCCACAATTTCAAATCCAACTTCTTTAAGATTTTTTGTTACATTTGATAAAGTATTAAATTCCCATTTTGGTTTTGCTCTGAATTCTTTCATCAAATCTTTCAAATTTCTGCCATCAATTTGCTGTGTAAAAAACAAACCTCTCGAAGAAATAATTCTCGCCAATTCATTCACATTGAATCCTCCGTGCCTGTTTAAAACAAAATCAAATTCTCCCTTGTTGAATGGAAGTTTTTTAGTTTCGTTTGCGTAAATGACCTTAACACCACATTTTCGTAGATTCTTTCTTGCAACTGAAACATTTGGTTTATAACCTTCAATTGCAATGGCTTTTTTAGGCTTGAATGCGGATAGAATTTCTGAAAAAGCTTCTCCTCCGCCAGTTGCCATATCCAAAACAGAATTTGATTTTTTAATTAACCTCTTAGCAGTTGATTTGTAATTCCAGTTCGGATTTCCTTCATTATAACGTCCTTCCAAATATGAAAAATCCCAACCTTCAAATGGTGCTTTCTCATCCTTTTTCCATTGTTGAAGTATCTCATCTTTTTTTGACATATTATAAATCAAATTATACAATTTAATAAATCTTTCCATCATCCAGAAGTGCCCTCTCAAAATAATAAAAAACATGTAGTCTCGTAACTCAAAACCCCTCCATTCTCCACATTCCAGAAAACTTCCAAAAACCCTCCCTTGAAAAACATCCAAGTATTTCCCATTAATAAAACCATCACAACACCCCTTTCACTATCAACCAACCACACTATAATAATCCTCCAGCACTATCTTATCCATTTCTTTTAAGTTCTTTACAGTGTAGAATCTTCCATCTCCCAATCTGGCGATATTTTTAGCTAGCTCTGAACCTTTGCCGTCTAAGTTTATCCCTAGCAGAGAAACTGTTATTCCGTTGCTTCTTGCGAGCGATATTGCTTTTAAAGTGTCTTTCTCAGGGTCATCTCCTACATTAGGGAGTGCATCAGTTATTATTACTAAATGTTTTGTAGCATGTTTGGAAGGGAAAACCTCTACAGATTTTTCAATTACTTTTGTGAAATTAGTTTGAGACGAAGCTTTGATTCTAGTTATGTTGTGCAATAGATATCCAAAATCGTTTGTTGGCGGAATTACATCCTGTACTTCTTCATTAAACACCACCAAACCAACCATATCTTTTTCAGATATTGCTTTGAATGAGAGTGCCACTCCTGCTCTTTTTGCCATTTCTATTTTTTCTCCTTTCATACTCGCAGAGGCGTCAATAGCGTAAATAAGATAAATTGTTCCTTTGCTTTGTCGAGTAAATGTTTTCAAATCTTCTGGAAGTAATTCCGAGTGTCCTCTTCTTATTGCTGCTCTCACAGAGTTTTTTACTGCAATATCTTTGTATCTATCTCCTTTTCTGAAATTTCTTGCATCCATTTTTTCGCCGTAGTGTGATTTTTGTTTGGCCATCTTCTGCCCAACTAATCCTTTGGGAATTATGTTGTCTAATTCTTGAAAAGCCATTACTAATCCTGCAACGTTTTTTCCCTGCTCAGATATTTGTCCGTCTTTGTCCAGTAAATTTCTATTTTTGAGTTCTTCTATTTTTTCAGCAATATTTTTTTTGATTTCTCTTTGAAATTCTGGAATTTTTAAGTTTCTCTCTATATTTTCTCCAGAATATCCTGTCAAAAGTCTGAGTAATCTTTCACCATATATTTTTTTTGCAGCAGAATAATTTTTTACCACAGTCTCAAAAAATGCATCTGGAGTGAATCCTCCTATACTTTGATTCATGGCAGTTTCTATAATTCTTCCATCATCTATTGTTTCTTTGTCATTACTCAACACAGAATGTGCTAATTTTTCATCGTCAATTTGAGAAGTCAGTTTGCCTTCGTACGCTTCTGCTTTTTGTAGTTCTTTAACTTCTATATCTAGATTCTCCTCGCTAAAGAGAACCATCTCCAGAACCTAGTTCTTCGTGGTCGCGAGAGAACTGTTTGTATACTTCAGCCAGAAAAGCTTCTGCAGTTTGCAAATATTTTACAGATGGTCTTAATTCTATTCTGTGAGAAAGAACGGAAATTATTGCATCTGCAACGTCTTGTGCAGTAACTGTTTTTCTTTTTGCTAAAAAAGCATTTGCTTGTGCTCTTTCGTAAAGTCCTAGTGAAGCTCTTACGCTAGGTTTTTTCAGAACGTCTTTGTGTTCTCTAATTTCCCTGACAAAAGTAATAGTTAGTGTTAATAATTTGTCTGGGAAAACAACATCTAGTTTTTCTCCTTTTGCAAGAATTATTTTTTTTTCAATCTCTAAAGTTTCAGGATAGCTCATGTGTATCGAATCAAATCTGTAAAGGAAAACGTCAGATAATTTTTCTGTTGCTGCGGTTTCCTCAGGATTCATTGTTCCTAAGAAAATGAAATCTGCTGGAAGATCTATTGTGTAGCTTCCGATAGTTGCTTTGCCTTCTTCTAACACTTGCAGCAAGCTGTTTTGCAGTTTTTCTGGGCATCTGTTTAATTCGTCGAAGAATAGCACTCCTTGATTTGCTTTGAATATTTTTCCTGGTGTGAACGCTTCTGCGCTTTGAGGGCCGAATTTTAGAGCTTTTATTGGGTCGATATCTCCCAATAAATCTTCTACTGTTAAATCCGGGCTTCCTTGAAGTCGGATAAATCTTTCTACTCCTTTGATTTTTTTTGTTTTAGGCTTTCCGGTTTTGCATTCTGGACATAAAGGATTTTTAGGGTCGCAGTTAAATTCACAATCGTTTACTGTTATTTCTGGAAGAAGTTGTGCAACGCTTTTTGCCAGAGTTGTTTTTCCTATTCCTGGAGGGCCAATTACAATTAGGTGTCTTCCTGTTAGAAGTGCAGATTTTAATTGCATTTTAGTTCTTTCTTGTCCGAGAATATCTTCAAAGTTTTCTTTCATTAAAGCAGTTCTTATTAATTCGTGAGGTTTCATGATTGGGGCAGGTAATGAAAGGAGGTTTATAAATGTGGCTGTTGAAAAATTTTAAGTATATTCAACTCTAACCAATAAAGTCAATTTATAGAACATTTTATATACTAATAGTGCTCTTTCTAGCATATTAGTATATAAAATTAGAATGAAATTATTAATACTTAAGCTTGAATTAAGAAAAGATAAGTTTTTGCTAGCTGAAGCTTTGAAGGAAGACTGCAAAAAGTTAAGCATAAAATATTCTCCAACAATAGCCTATTTGTTAAGAAAAAAATATTTAATCAGAATTTTAAGAGGAGTTTTTTATATTAAATCCATAGAAGAAAGAAAGTTTAACAAAACAAATATTTCCCATTATGAAGCTTTGAAGAAAGCATTTGAATTAAAAGGAGTTAAAAACTGGTATTTTGGACTTGACACTGCAGTAAAACTCAATAATTTGACGCATGAATACTTCACCACAGACTATGTTATATCAGATTCTATTTTCAGACCAAAGCCTATAAATGTCATGGGGCATATTGTTAAATTCATCAAACTTAAAAAAAAACTTTTAAAGTTCGGAATAATAACTAAAGAAGTTAACTTCTCAGACCCTGAAAAAACTTTTCTAGATATTATCTATCTCGATAAATACAAGGGCTTTTCTGAAGAAACGATAAAAAGCAAAGTTGAAGATATGATTGCAACATTGTTTAAAAAAAGGGTGAGAAGATATTTAAAACATTATCCTTTGAGTGTTAGAAGATTAGTGAGGAGAATGCAATGGTATCAAAAGAATTCATAAATTACATAGCAGAGAAAAATGAAGTAGAAAGAAAAGATTTGATAGAGAAAGATATCTTGCTTCAGCATTTGTTAAAAGAACTGCAAAGTCGCGATGAATTTAGAAACAATCTCGTGTTTAAAGGAGGAACTTGCCTTGTTAAGTGCTATCTTGGCTATTATCGTTTTTCAGAAGATTTAGATTTCAGTTTTATTAAACAAGATATTTTTATAGGTAAGAGTGAAAAACAGATTAGAAAAATTTTGTCTGAAGAAATTAACAAAATAATTGTTTTATTAAAAGAAATAGCTAAAAAATTGGCTCTAGATTTTAAGCCGGAGAAAAACAATAAAAAATATATCAAATTCGGAGGCAGCAACAAATTTGTAACTTTTAAAATATGGTATAGATCAAATTATTTTGATATAGAGCAATTCATCAAAATTCAAATAAATTTTGTTGAAATTTTCAAGTACTCTTTTGAGAATATTTCAGTTAACAATCTGGCAAATAACATAAAAATAGAGGAAGCTGAATTTTTATTTCCTGAAGAAGCCAGCATAATAAAAGAGAAAATAACAGTAAAAGCATATGACTTGAGAGAAATATTAATAGAGAAAGCCAGAGCAATACTCACTAGAAAAGGCACAAAAGTAAGAGATTTCATAGACATCTATTTTATAACAAAACATTTAAATGAGAACATAAAAAAATATGAGAAAGAAATCATAGAGAAGACGACATTTATGTTCAAGTATGAGAAATATGAGCAGAATTTCCTCAACAAACCATTATTTTTTGAAATAGATATGTCTGAAGTTGAAGGTTTGCTTTTAGTTAAGCTTGAGAAAGATTTTGATAGATTTGTTAAAGAGGCATTTGATTTCTTTAATAAATTAAGTGAGACTTTGAAGAAGAATGGTTTGTGAAATGTTCAATAAAACTATTTCTTTCTTCTAGAATGATGGGCTTGTTTTCTCAAGAATTCATTTGTTTCAGCTACGCTCATTTTTAGTGCTCCTAATGCTTTTGCGACTGTTTCTGGAGAGATTTCTGGTTGAGTTTCACCAACTATGATTATTTTTTTTGCTTTATAGACAACTGCGCAATTTATAGCCCATTAGGCGCAGTTGTCTATCTCGATAACTGCGTCAATTTCCGAGCAATAAGTCACGCAGTTATCTATATCATAAACTATTTTTACGTTTCCAAGTTTTTGATAAACCACTCTAATTCCTTTGTATTCATCAGGCATTTTAGATAAAATATCTTGTGGAGGTGAGTTTAAAAAAAAGACATTTATGCATGCATCGTCTAAAGATTCTCCTTGTTTGAGGTTTTTATCAAATTGCTTTACTAAAGGCAAATAGCCAACCATATTTATTTGACCTTGATTTACAGTAAGAATGTATTCCTCAAAAGGTTTAACATTATATTCTTTTACGAATTCATCAATAGTGGTTTGAAGTTGAGGGTTAGGAGTTGTCATAAAAACTTCTTATTAGTTGAACTTTATAACCCAAGTTTGACAGTTTTTCAATTATTTTGAGCTGAAATATGATTTGACAGTTGTGTTTTTTGGGCTGTTTT
>CAYHXI010000094.1:0-6020 GCA_964360565.1 uncultured Methanosarcinales archaeon
GAATTAAAACTTATCCCCTACTGGTCAAAGACCAGTGGAAATCACAGCTTATATTTTCCTAACGGATATGTAGAAAATCCAAACCAGCCAAAGCATGACGAAGGCTACAAAAAATGGAAGCTGGAAAAAGGCAGCGGAATGAAGTATTTCTTTGAAGAAGTACTACCACAAATGAGTATGGGAGTGTTTCTGCCTTTCAAAGATGGACTTTTTGGAGCGGGAGTTTACGGAGAAGCAGAGCACTTGAATAAAGTTTTAGGAAAACCCGTATTTGAAATAAGTTTAGAAGGCAAAATAAGTGCTTTGACATTAAACAATTCTAGAATGCTCTCAGTTGAAGAAACTAGAAAAAGAATTTATGGAGAAGGGAAGAAATAAATTTTGAAGATAATTATATTTATTCACAGCTTGGCAATTTCTCAACAACAATCATTTTTTTGTCACAGTCTAGAATGTTTTTGCCAATTCTTATCTGAGGCATTAAAGAAACCTGCAAAGGGGTTCCTATTTCTTTAAACTGCAAACTTAATCTAACTCCTTCTGACTTTTTCAAAGAGTTAATAAGTACAGGATGAATGTTTGCAACTGATTTAGAGCCGTGGATTTTTGCCAAGAAATCGTAGATTTCTATTGCTTTGCCGTTGTCGATTGAAACGTCAACATGAGATTCTGCAAGACAGACGTGCTCTATTCCAGATATTTTTGTCACTTTAAAATTTACAGCATCACAACCAGAAACTCCCTCTGGAAGACCTTCTACATTTGACCTTTCTTCGATATACGCTTCAGTTATTGTTATCACTGCAAATGCTAAAGAAACAGCTAAGAAAACTAAAAGTCCAGTAGCTATCAAAGGAGTGACACCTCTTTTGTTGCTAAACAACTTCATGTGAATGAATATATGTTGGAAGTATTTATACTTTACTCAAAGTCACGTAAAGATTTTTATATACTTCAACCATAATATTCTTTATGGCAGCACAACCTAGTATTGAAGAAATAAAGCAACAGTGCATATTCTGCCAGATAATATCCGGAGCAGTAGCAAGCAAAAAAGTATTTGAAGACGACAAAGTAATTGCAGTGCTAGATATAAACCCTGGAAATCCAGGACATATGCTTGTTATTCCTAAAGAACACTATTCTATAATGCCTCAAATTCCTGATTCTGAGCTAGAACATTTTGGAATGGTTGCAAAAGGACTTTCTAGAAGCGCGATTTCTGGATTAAAAGCTCAAGGAACAACTGTTTTTATAGCAAATGGAGTTGCAGCAGGGCAGCGAGCTCAGCATTTCATGATGCACGTAATTCCCCGTTTAGAAGAAGATGGAATAGGAATAATTCTTCCAGAAAAACAAGTCAAAGGAGAAGATTTTGAAAAAATTCATGCCGCATTAGTTCCTGTGATTACAAAAGTTCTTGGATTTACTTCCTCAGCAAAGAAAGAATCAATAGAAGAAAAACCAAAAGAGGAAGAGAAAAATGAAGTGGAAGAACCTGAAGTAAAAGAGACTCTTTCAGAAGTAAAAAAAACAAGAAAATCTAGTAAGAAAAAAAGCGAGGAAGTTGAAGCTGGAGAAAATTCTCTAGACGATATTGCAAAACTATTAACTGGCAAATGACCAACTGCACATTTTGTGAAATCATTGAAAAAAAATACAATCTTCTTTATGAAGATGAAAAAGTATTTGCTATGCTTCATCCTAATCCAGCTTCAGCAGGACACATAATTCTGCTTCCGAAAGAACATCACCCAATCTTAGAGCAAGTTCCAGATTATGTTGTTTCAGAATTGTTTTCTAAAGCAAACAAACTTTCAATTGCAGTTTTCGAAGCGTTTGGAGCGCATGGAACCAACTTAATAATTCAAAACGGCATTGCAGCAGGGCAAAAACATTCTCATGTTATGCTGCACATAATTCCAAGGTTTCAAAATGATGGTCTAAATTTATTATGGCAGCCGAAACAACTTTCTGAAGAACAAATGTCGACAGCAGAGATTGCTCTAAAAGAATCTACAAAAGGAGTGGGCGAGTTTGAAAAAGAAAAAGCGAAACCAATAGAAACAAAAGAACCAGAAAAACTCAGCCAAGAAAAAGAAGATTATCTTTTGAAACAGTTGAAAAGGATGCCGTGATTGGTAAGTAGTTGGTGGTCGGTAGTCTGGTGTAACGAAAATGAAAACAATAAAACAAGTAAAAGTTCTAATAAGAAATAAAGGAAAGTATTTGTTGCTCAAGAAAACAAGAGATATTCATCCAGACCATATTGGAGGATGGGAAACTCCCGGAGGGAAAATAGAAGTTGGAGAAAATGCTGAGAAAGCAGTTTTAAGAGAAGTGAAAGAAGAAACTAAACTTAATTGCAAAATAATCAAAGAGCTAAAACATTTAAAACTGGAAAAAGATGGAGTGAAAACTAGCACTCGAGTTTATTTAGCAGAAGCAAAAAATAGAAAAGTAAAACTTTCTGATGAACACTCTGATTTCAGGTGGGTTTCTTATGATGAAATTGACAAATTAGACAACGCAATTTACAAAGATTTGTTGAAGAAGTATGTTAGAGAGGTGGAAAAAATTAGTCTGTAGTAAGTGGTCAATGGTTTGTAGATAAAAAATACTCCTGTGTTTTGCAAGGGAAGATTTTTCAGAATTATTGATTAATGAAAAATGGAGGGATAATAACCTTAGAACCAAACACAACAGGAGTTGTTAAGAAATTATCCTGTTGTGTAATCTCCTGTACATGTGGAGTTTTCGCATCTCGGGTTTCTTGCATGTTTTCCTACTGCACACATAATCCCATTTATCTTTTCCATTTGGTCTTTCGCCCAATCTTTCAAATATTCTGGCACAGTACTCCAATTCCAATTTTTGTTATATACTGTAGTGCCGCAAATTCCTCTATCTATTACACAATCACTATTTTCTACACATCCATATACTGGAGTTAAATCTACATCTTGGTATTTATTTTGAATCTTCTCTACCTTTAATTTAGCATAAATTTTCATGTCAGAATCTATAACTGTTGTTTTATAACCAAAAGCATCCATAGATTCAGGAACTTTCTTTATTGTTCCTATTACTGTTCTGTCGTTGTTTTCTTTTTTATGTTCAATAGTAATTCCATGAGGGGCAAAACATTCTCCAACCAATAGTGGACATTTGAAAAAACGCATTATTCGTATCCCATACTCTTCATTTTCAACTCTCACAGACTGGTTCAAATATAATGTAAACTCCTCTCCCAAAGAAACATTTAGCGGTTCATTATCTTGTTGGGTTTGAGGTTTTGTGGATTTATCAATATTTTTTTCACACCCCACAATTAGAATTAATCCAACAACTACCAACAAGAACAACAAATTAGTTTTTCTGTTCATCCTTCTTTTTAACCTCAATATTTGTCCTTTAATATATGTTTATATATAAACTTAATTGTGAATTGTATTTATATTTTGGAATTATTGTAAAACACAAAGAATTCGCTCAAGAACAAAAAGTACTTTTTGATTTGCTATGAGAAAGAGCAGAAAAATAAATACTAATCATTGCTAAACTGACAAAACTCTCAACAATTCTTAAGACTTAGACAGGTCATGTTAAGACCTATCAATCAGTCATTTGTCATCAAAACAACCATGCCTTGCATAAATAAATTTATGACAAACAATCCTCTCATTCAAAACAACAGAGCATTCTTACACACCACAGACTACTGACCACCCACCACTAACCAACCTTCGCCGGCTCAATTCTTTTTCCTGTTTCTCTTGCGAAGCATTGTTTGAGAACAATATCATCTACAAATCCGCATTTGCCTTCGTTGCAGCCGCACTTTGCTTGTTTGTAGCAGGCGTACTCTGGCAAAAATTCGCAAGTAGTTATCATTGGCTCATAATATTTTGATTGACAGATTTGACCAGAACAACCGGATTTCATACAGTCATCGTTTGTTTTGCATTCGTAATATTCACATCTGCCCTGCATTTCGCAAATTCCTTTTCTGCAAACATTGCTTTGTCCAGGACATTTCGGCTGAAGACAATCATTATCTGACAAACACTCTGCTTTCGCTTCCGAAGGAAGAGGTTTAAGAACTATATCTTGAGGGGGCAATCTTTGAGGCTTGCAGGAGGAAATTAAAACTACTAATAACATAATGACCAACAAAAACAGCACGTATTTTTTCATAAGATGTTATTGTTAGCGCAAGTATTTATATATTTCCCCAGTATACTCTCTCACATGGACTTGACTCTTTCATTAAACAAAACTGTAGAACAGAATGCTGAAGAATGTTTTCTGAAGGCAAAGAAATTCAAGAAAAAATTAGATGGAGTTAGAAGCACGATTGCAAAATTTAAAGCTGAGCTTCAGAAAATCGAAAAAAACAAAGAATTTTTTGAGAAAGAATTTGAAGAGAAGCAAGAAAAAAGAGAAAAACCGCAAATTTCTTTAGAGCTGAAGAAATGGTATCATGCGTTCAGATGGTTCATCAGCTCAGAAGGATTCTTATGTGTGGGAGGAAGAGACGCAGGAACAAATGAAATTATGATCAAGCAGTATACTGAAAAAGAAGACATAGTTTTTCACACAGAATTGCCAGGCAGTCCATTCTTTGTAATAAAAACAAAAGGAGAGAAAGTTGGACAGAAGTTAACTGAAGTAACACTAAATGAAGTGGCAGTTGCAACCGCATCATATTCGAAATCATGGAAACTAGGAATGAGCATTGCAGATGTATATTGGATAACCCCTGAGCAAGTAACGAAAGATATTGGCTTGCCTAAAGGCTCATTTATGATAAATGGCAAAAGAAATTATTTTAGAGTTGCATTAAAACTCGCAATCGGAATTCTAGAAACAGGAGAAGTGATGGCAGGTCCAATAGATGCAGTAAAAGCACAATGCAAAAAATATTTTATTATAGAGCAAGGAAAAGACAAACCTTCAGATGCAGGGAAAAAAATACAAAAACATTTGGGAGGAAATCTCGACGATATAATCAGAGTAATTCCTGCGGGAGAATGTAAGGTTACGCTGGTGGAGAATAGTTCAGTTAATTAATTCCAACAGTTCTTTTATACTTATTAATTTGAGTTCTTTTTTCCCAGTGAAATCTAAATCATTTGTCCATAAATAATTACAGTTCATCGCAAAATAGCATGCAACATATGGAATATCTTTAACGTCTCTTTCCATTATTTCTCTAGATTCTTCTATGAATTCATCATATTCTTCTTTTGGCACTAAAGTTATTTTCTCAAAAATAATATTCACAACTAAATCGAACACTTCTGAAGATATTTTTGCTTTATCGCAAATGTACTTTTTATATTTGTTTACTTCTTCAAGAACAAATTCAGGAGAAACAAACTCAAATTTTCCACTAAGAATTACTTCTCTTGCTTTGTTATTTTTAATCAGTGCAGCAATAATTATATTGGTATCAATCAAAATCTTCATAATCCATGTCGTTTAGCAACGGAGCTTTTTATTCTTTTCCCAATATCTAATGCATCTTCTTCAGTTAATTGACTTTTTGAAAGAAGTTTATCAAGTAGCTCTAACTTTTTCGCGTGCTGCCATAATGCTTGTCTAGCAACTTCGCTCCACTTAACTTCTCTATGCTTCTGCATTATTTTATGCAAATCTTCCGAAACTGCTAAAGTCATATTAGTCATTTTACATCACTTAAGTAGAATAAGTATGTTTACTTATTTAAATGTTTTGGTGAAATATGGCTTTTTTGTTTAATTAATATCTTTGGGCATCATTTAACAAAATACCTATTCTGTTTTTCATACTGGAATTGTTCGGTGTATTTTATATTTTGTCAGGCGAGAATTATTTGCAAAGAAAGGACCGATTATTTACTTTTCACATTTTGTGCTCTTACATAATTTCGTGGTTTCTCTGAATGGGTACTCTCCCAACGAACCCAACTAACATTCAATTCTTCTGTTGTTTCAGAAAAGCCTTCTGAAGCTAATAATTCTAAAACTTTCCTTTGC
>CAYHXI010000095.1:0-5959 GCA_964360565.1 uncultured Methanosarcinales archaeon
GCCTTTTTCACATCTAAACATTGAAAATACTGTTTGGTTTATAAAGCTTTTGAAACGATAATCGAAAGAAATATAAACTGGCACTAACTCTTTTTGAATATGGGAATTGAAGAAAGAGTAAATACTCCACAAAAGCAATCTATTAGCTTAGCTAAAAAATGTTTATATGGTGCAGGATTTTTTGTGATTGGAGGTAATCTAGTTGCTATAGGAGCAGATATTATTGGGGACAATATCTATTCTACAATTGATTATGAAGGTTTAGTTAAAGCTAATTTAACTCTCGCAGCAATAGGAGTAGGAATTCCAGCATTATTTGAAATAGGCGAAAAAATAAATAATTATTGTAAGTACATTACAACTTATTTGGTTTATAAAAACACATCCAAAAAGAAATAGAAAATAACATTCAATAGTAATCTTTTGACTTCTCGTTAAGTTTTAATCCAGCAGTATTTCTGGAACTATACACTGCATCAATTACGCTAATTGCTAACTTTTCTAAACGTGCTTTTTCAATTCCTGCATCCCTCGATTTAATTATTGCAGATTCTAAACGTGATATTGCTTCTGACTTATTTCCTCTACTCTCAGCTCCACGTCCCGCAGAGGAATCATAGAATGTTTCTAGCATATCGCGACCATTGTAGTGATTTGTCTTTTTCATTATTCGTACCTCCAAATCCGCTTTTTTAGTGGCTTTTATACTGTCCTGTGATGTAAGTATTTAAATCTTTCTTTTATCACTTAAAAAGGAATAATATTTTTTAAGTGAGATATCTCAAATCTTCATCCCCACTTCCAAACACAATTCTATTATTTCTTGTTGTTCAAAGCAGCGAATGTTCCGCCAAATTAACAACTTGTTAATTTTAAAGAACAAAGTGTCCAAAAAGTCATATTTGGTATCGATTAGTCACATTTCCACCTGGGGACAATTTGTCCCTAAGAATTTATTTCTTGTTCTTCTCAATTATTTTTTTATTTCTCGTCTGAATTTTTGTGCTCTTTCAAGTGATGTTTTGGCTTTTGATTTGACAAGTATTTCACCCATTTCATAGGTGAATGTACTTCGTTTGTTTTTTTCGTAGAAGTATTCTTCAATTAATTCATCTGCTTTTTGTTTTCCCAAAAGTTCAATTGCATCTTCTTTTGCTTCGATAAAATCATCAAACAGTTCCTTTTGAAGTTTACCAGTCAGATAGAACTGTGAAACGATTGTATCAAAAGTTATTGAATGAATAGAGATGTCTGTTTTTATTTTGATTCCTTCATGTTCAAGAAGTGCTCTTGCCATGTAGAACATTGAGTAGTAGCTTGCGTTTACTGTCCATAAAAGTCCGTTGAAGCTTGTGAATCCTAGAAACTTTTGTTTTTCAGCGTCAGTTGATATATCATATAATGCTTTTGCTGAATCAATTGAGTCGTCTGCGTTTTTGAGAAAGAAAGATGTGTGCTCAGCTTTTACTTTAGTCTTGATTATTCCTTCAGAAATATATTGTTTTACTCGCTTCTCTGCTTCTTTTAGTTTCTTTTCTTCAAGCATTCAAATTCGCCCTCTTTGTATTAATCTGTAAAATAGTTCTCCACCATATAAAACTATATGTTTATTCAATATTTCGTTCATGATGTTAAGTTCGTCTCGTTTGGCAAGCATTTCGTATACGCTTTCAAAGCTGATTACTCTTTCCTCAAATGGCAAGTCATAGTTTGATGCAATGTTATGAAGGAATTTCTCATGAAATTCAATCTTGTCTGGACTATCAACGATTAAAAGAATATCAATATCTCTTGGCTTGTCTGATTCAACAACAGAACCAAATAATAATAAGACAAAATTATCTTCTTTAATCTTATTCAAAATCTCTTCTACAAATAATTTAATGTCTTTATATTTTCCTTTATTCAAAAGTTCATCTCGTTTAAGATATTCAACAAAAGCCAAAGTTTCATGATATTTTTTATAGTTTAAACAAAGATGTTCATGTTTATCTTTCTGAACAATATCTTTTTCTATTAATGGCTTAATAGCTCGGTGAACTAAAGACACATTCATATTTAATGTTCTTGAAATTTCTCTTAAAGTATATGATTCAGTAATATGACCTGTGAATAATTGCAATATTTTTGCCGTTGTTCTGTTCAAATACATATGTTTACCTTTTTATAAACAAGTGTTTACTAATAAGTATATAAATATTTGCTTTCTATTAGTTATTGTCACTTTATTCACTTTGATTGAAGTGCCCATTTAATTAGAATCGTAATAATACTTTAAAGAAAAATTAAAGAAAGCCAAAAAATAAATCAATTCGTCTTCGCAAACACTTTAAAACTTTTAACCGCAAATCCTTTTTCGTTCTTTTGTATTTCTTCAGAAGGCATTTGAGCGTGGCCGAGAAGAATTAATTCATCATTCATACTCATAACTGCAACTAAATCGTCTTTTTTAATGTCGTCTTCGAACTTAACTATTCCAGGAATGTTTAAATTCGCTCCGTGGGATAAAGATGTTATTGCAGAGTTCTGCACCCAAACTTTTGGCAAGTGTTGAGTGGCAAATTCCATTGGTTTTATGCAGTGTCTTAAAAGTTTGTCGTTGTTTTCATTTTTCCAATACCAGTATGCATCTTCTAAGTCTTGCAAAGATACAGCATCTTTAAGTTTGAAAGGCCCAGCTTTTGTTCTAACAAGCTCAGCCATGTGAGCGCCTCCGCCAATTTTTCTTCCTATGTCTACGCATAAAGTTCTTATGTATGTTCCTGCTTGAGAACCCACTCTAAACAAAACCTCTTGTTTATCTATCTCTAGAATATCTATATAATATATCTCTCGCTCTCGTATCACTCTCTTTACTGCGCTTCTTAACGGAGGCATTTGTTTTATTTTGCCAACAAAAGAATTTATTACTGTTCTCAATTTTTTTTCATCAAAAGGTTTGTGGACGTGCATTAAGCAAACGTATTCTTTTCCTGCTTTCAAAAGTGCTTGAATTATTCTTGTTGCATTTCCTGTTGCTACTGGCAATACTCCTGTAACTCCAGGGTCTAAAGTTCCTCCGTGACCTGATTTTTTTATATGAAGAATTTTCTGAACGTATTCTGCAACCATGTGCGAAGTTGGACCATCAGGTTTATTTACAACAATTAATCCATAATTCACTAATTCTTCGGCAGTCCTTTGTTCGGGAGAGATTTGATTATTTTCTAAAGGCTCTGCCTCTCGCTTTACAATGATTGTTGGTTTTCTTCGCTCGAATGGGAGTAATGTCATTTTATTCATGTTTTGTTTCTAACCTTTTAATAGTTTTATCTTCAGTTAATAATTTCATCTGGTGTATTGCTATCTGGTTTAATTTTATTAATCTTTTATCTTGTGGCAGCCCTTCATTAATGAACAAAGCATTCAAGTTTTCAAGATTGGAAAGACAGACTAATTGAGATACGTTAGCATAATCCCTAATATTTCCTTCTTTATCTTTGTTGGCGTCTCTCCATTCTTTAGCAGTCATTCCAAATAACGCCACATTCAAGATATCTGCTTCAGTTGCGTAAATTTTGTTTATTTGCTCTTTTGTAATTTCTTTTGGTATTAAGTTCTCTTTTATTGCATCTGTGTGTATTCTATAATTTATTTTTGCAAGATTTCTTTTTATATCCCAGCCCAATTGTTTTTGTTCATTTTCAGCATCTTGCAATCTTTGAAACTCTTTGATTAAAAACAGCTTAAATTCTGCAGATATCCATGACGCAAACTCAAAAGCAATGTCTTTATGAGCAAAAGTTCCCCCGTATTTCCCAGAATGAGATATTAATCCTATGGCATTCGTTGTTTCTATCCATTTTTGGGGCGATAAAACAAAAGAATTGCTACCTGCCTTAGTTCTAAACTGGTCGAATTCGACCACTTTAAAATTAGGATTGTTTATTCTTTCCCACAATCCCAAGAACTCTATCGTGTCCTTGGATCTTGTCCAGTTTTTTATTACATCTGCAGGATGCTCAACATTTTTATATTTGGCAATATCTGTTAATGAAATGTACTCTTTCTTTTCTTTGATTGTTATTTCAGTACCTAATACTTCTATTTTTTGATTCATTTTATGTTTTAGGCCTCCGACTTTTCATAATTCTGCATAGGAATAATTATGGCGAATTCGCCATAATTAAACTCAAGGTCATAACTCACTAGAAACAGATTTGTTTTTTAAACGTTGCGTATTGGGAAAAGTTTTATTAATTACAGAAACAAATCCAATAGAGATGGACTTCAAAATAAGAAAAGCAAGATTGTCTGATGCTGAAGATTTGGCTAAATTGTATTTTCAATTCTGGGAGCCTCACAAGAATGTTGACCCTTTGTTAGAGTTTGAGAAAAAGCTCACTCTGAATAATCAAATAAAAGCAGCAAAGAAAGACATCAAGAAAAGAGATAATCACATCTTAGTTGCAGATAACGGCAAAGTAATTGGCTTTATTGAATTTTTCATCAAGAAAAATGATAAATTATTCAAGATTAAAAAATATGGTTATCTTAACTCAGCAACCACCCTTGAAGAGCACAGAGGCAAAGGAGTTGCTAAAGCATTATCCATCGAAGCTCTGAAATTCTTAAAAAATAAAAGAATAAAGTATGTGAGAGCTAATGTCTATAACTCGAATGAAATTGCGATGAAAACCTGGATTAAAGTTGGATTTAAACCGCAGTCTACGTTCTTGATGAAGAGGATAAAATAAAGAGAAAATTGAAAAGTTTTATTAATCCAACAAACTTTTCTAATTCCAAATGAAAGAGGAAGAAATCCTAAGTCAACAACCCTTCAGAAGAATTCTGAGAATAGCGAAAGTAAACTCTCTTTTAGGAATCAACTCTCTTTCTGGAGATACTTTTCAAGTTATTGGAAGCGATAAAAAAATATACAAACTTCATTATGCAGATAAACTTTCTGAAGCTAAGCAAGTAGAAAATAATGTTTTACTTTTCCCGCAAATATTTCCTAAGTTTCACGGCAGAGAAGGAAGATATTTGCTTTTTGATTGGATTGAAGGAAGAATGTTGACTAAAGAAGATAAAGATTTAAGCATCTACAAAAAATTAGGAGAATTGTGCGCAGATGTACACAATTCTAATCAATGCATCGGACAAGATATAGATTCTTATTTTGTTAAAAGACTCAAATCAATACCTGATAGAATACTTTCTCAGAATGAAAAAATAAAAGTTGAAGAAAAGTATGCTGAATTAAAAGAAAAAATAAAGACAGATATAGTTCTAGATATAAATGACATTCATGCAAAAAATTTTGTTATAGATAAAAATCAGAATGTTTACTTAGTTGACGAAGGAGGAGTTAATCATGTTATCAAAGGATTGGGTTTTGCAAAAGCTTTTCTTTCGTGGTTTAATGAAGAGCAAAGGAAATCATTTTGGGAGGGATATACTGCAAAACATGAAGGAGATTATTTTGATAAAGACTATGAAACATTTGTTACAATTGTAGAATGTGTTAGAGCCATCTCGTTCAGAGCGAAAACCGGAAAAGAAGAAAAGTCATTCAAATTAGAATTAGATACTTTAAAATCAATTTGTGGAATTAATTAACCCACTCAAATACATTTTCCTCTTCTCTTCATCAAATTTCTCAATCGCGTATCTCAGCATCGTTCTAGGCATTTGTTTGTAGTGTTTTTTCAAAAAGTCTTCCAGAATTTTGCAGTTTCTTTTTCCAACTTCTCTGAGCATCCAACCGACTGCTTTGTGAATCAAATCATGCGTATCTTTCAGAAGAATCTCTGCAATCTTCAATGTATCTTCGAATTTATTATTTCTAATTAATTGAAACGTTGCCACTATTGCTATTCTTTTATCCCACAACTTAGTAGATTTAGCCAGCGAATAAAGCAACCATTTGTCTTTAACCCCATCAAGTATCGCTTGGCCTAAAATTTTATCTGCGCTG
>CAYHXI010000096.1:0-5831 GCA_964360565.1 uncultured Methanosarcinales archaeon
AGAGAATTACGGCAAAGTTGGTGATAACTTATTTAGTAATCCTAATTGGTGGCAAGATATTTATTATGGAACTGCTGGGAGAATACCAGAAAATTATTGAGGAGAATTTGAAATGAATCAAAATCAACAAGTATAACAAAATGAGACATAAAATGAACAGTCTGTCAAGTTATGGAATTAAATTAGAACAAGCAAAGTATCATTTTAATAATATGAATTCAAAATTACCAAATTCTTCAACGAACAGTTTTGAATTTGCTTGTGAGCTTTGTGCTTTTATACAGGCTACAAGAAATATAACTTGGTCTATGCAAAAAGAACTAAGTAAGAATGACTCGTTTAGGAAGTGGTACTCAATTAAACAAAAAGAAATGAATGCGGATAAAATTTTCATTTTTTTTTAAAGAAAAAAGAAACTTAATTGTAAAAGAAGGTGATCCTGGAGCATTTGCATTTACTTTTTACTTGGACTTCAAATGTAGTCTAACTCAAAACGAAGAAGTTCTCATACAAATTAGTGATATAGTCAACACACAAGAAAACTCTATGAGGATTACAACTTCAAAAAATAGAGAACTTGATATAGAGATAAATAATAAAACATTAACTCCAGTTTTCAAAGAACTTGAGAACAGACACGTTATTGAGATTTGTAAATATTACTTGAATGAACTTGAGAATTTAGTTGGCGAATGCGATTTTATCAATTCACCACCCTCCTCAACTCCTCCACCACATCAACTTCCGCCATCGTATCCATCTCGCAGTATTTCAACAAATTAGCAAGAACTTTCTTTCTATCTTCAGCTGAACATTTCTCATAAGTTACTCTGAAGAATTCTGCGGATGCTGTTCCGCCATCTCCAATTTCCATTCCTTCATAGCTTTTGCCAGTTATGGCTGGCAGAACTTCTTTTATTGATGCTGAACCTTGCTGTTTTGAATTATAATAACTAAACTCTCTGAAAGGCATCAATAAGTCAACAACTCTATTCAAAACATCTTCAACCCATTTTTTATGTTCTGGAAAATGTTCTCCAAGTTCTTTTAACCTGGTGATTTCAAAGCTTTGATTGTACACTAAAACAGTGCCTTTATCACCCAACACTTTTTTTAATTCTTCAATAAATTCTTTTCTAGGGTCTGAACTTCCAGTATACAAGAACGCATGATGTTCTGGTTGTTCATTTTCTTTTTTAACAACGTGCAAAGAAAATTGGAAAGGAACTTGAGAATACGCTTTCAAGCCGTCGAACATTGGAATTGCGGTTGAGAAAGTTTCGAAATCAAGATAATAAATCGGATACTCTAATTTTGCAAGAAAGCTCTTTATCGCTTCTTTATCAACATGAACTTTTCCTGTAACTTCACACTCTCTTTGTATCTCCTGCTTATCACTTAGTTCAATATTCGCAGGAATGTCTTTTATCATTTCAATTCCTTCTGTAAATAACTCTGAGCATAATTTTCCTCCTCTATACAAACAAAACACGTGATTATCGTGAAGCTCGACGCATTCTTCGGCGAAGCAGTCGTGATATCCTTTCTTTATTATCTTCTCATTAAACAATCCTGCTTTTGGAGGTGTTTTAGAAGAAATAGCTTTGAACATTTCATCAATTCTTTCTTTAACATCTAAAATCTTTTCAACTTCTAAAGTTATATCTTCCTTTACAAATAATTTTTCAATATCGAGCTCCCCTTTTCTAAAATATTCTTTGTTCAAATGCATCAGAAAGCATTTTCTTATTTTCAAGCCGGAATTTAAGTAAACATATCTTTGAAAAGAAACGTCGTAAACATTTATGTCTTTTACTTCAGTTCCTGATTTAACTTCAATAATATCCCATTCGTTGCCAACTGGAACTAATATATCTGCTCTAGAAAAACAGTTCCCGAATTTAAACCCTGCTTCAAACAAAGGTTTATCTTCATTCAAAGAATCTTTTGTCATAAAAAGATTATCATTAAAATCTTTCGCAGGAAGATTTATTCCGCCAGGAAAAAGCTTTTTAGCCAGCTCTCCAACTTTATTTCCTTCTTTAAACCTAAACTCATCTGCAACAGAAGGTTTTCTTACTTTCTCAGGTGCATTAAAATGAACCCATAAATGTCTAAGACACTCTAAACCAATGAGATATTTAGATTTGGTTAATAGTTTGGTCATTTGACTCTTGAAGAGAGCATAGTATTTAAAAATAATCGCCTCTTTTGAAGTTAAATAAATGGTTTACTTAGACGTTTACGACCGCATATTTGAATATTTGGAAGATATTAGTATAGTGGATAATGTGTTTGAGCATTCCGAGAAAATATTAGGTTCTTTGTTGGATAAAATACATGAAAATGAATTGCACAATGACGTAATTATTGAATGTGCACTTTATACTTACTTGCATAAAAACAAGTTCTTAATCGAATTTTTATCAGAAAATTTATACTCTAAATTAAGTAAAGACGAAAAAAAAGAATTTGATTTGATAAAAGAATCGAAAAGATTTAATCTGAAATTCGATAAAAAAGAAAAAACAGATAAACTAGATACAAAAGGATTAGAGCTTTATTATTTTTATTTCACAGATTTAGATGATTCTGAACAGAAAACAATATTAAGCTCCACTCCTCTGGATGAATTAAAATTCGACTTTAATGCGAGATTGGTAAAACATCCAAGAGAACCAGACAAATATTTTATAATTGGGGGGATATTTAATGTGAAAATCTTTGAAATGCTCTCTTCATTTTCTTCGATGAAAGTATTTTTAGATAAAATAAAAAGTTCTAGCGACTTTTAAAATAGTATTCATTTCTTAGTAATTTGCAACCTAATCTTCCCCAGTATACCCGCACATTCCCATTCTTGGGGAATTGACTATTGGGAGCATTTCTTCTTCACTCATGCATTCGTGTTTATTGGCACATTTTATGCATAAAAGAGATTCTTCTCCAGTGCAAATGCATTGAGGACATATGTCTTCTGCTTTTTTTCCACAATTACATTTAAAATCAGGAATGTCATTTCTGGCAACCACGTATATTTTCTTCAAACTTCCTTTTCTTTTTTGCATAACTTTTAAATTGAGATATGTTGGCGTGCCAAAATCATATTCGTGAGAGAATGTAGTGTTAACTTCAAGAACTGTAAACAATTTATAGTTCATAGTTTTATCTTCAGGTTCATTATCTTCACATTCGGAATAATAAGTTTCATCATTTATTTTAAACGAACTAAGATGTCCGCAGCACTCGAGCCACAAATCTCTCAAAAATTCATCTACATCTTCCAGAGTTGAATTTGCTTTAACTTCAAAGTATACAAAAAATGGCCCGCCACCAGCTCTAATTAGAAATATGTCTTCCTTCCTGACTTCTACTTCTTGCATGCTTTTCATCTTGTCGCAAGATTTTAAATGAGTAGTCATCACTTTGCTAGAAAATGTTTTGTTGCAATAACGACATTTTCCTATTGATTTAATTTCCATGATTTCACCTCATTCTCGCGTTCACACATCTTATTTCTCCATAGCTGATTTCTGGGGGCAGTAATGTTTTTATTTCTTTTAATTTAGGATATTTCATTGTTTTAATAACTTCACTTATTGTTTTTATTCTTTCTTCAGGCACTACTAAGTTTACTTGTAATAAACCTTTTTTAATACATTCTTCCAGATGGTCGTATATTGTATTTTTAACTAACTTTCTTTTTTCCGCTACAGCGTCGACAGTTTTCAATTCATTGAACAATTTGAGGGATTCTTCAGCAGAAGTGCTGATTCTTGAATAATCTTTTAGTTGGTCGTCATTTATTTCAAAAACTACCTCTTCTTTATTAATTAATGCCAGTTTTCCTTTTTCAGTTAGTTTAACTTTGTAAATTTGAAAATTTAATCCTAATTCTCCTCCAACATCAACGTACTTTAAATAATCTTTCTTGAAAAGCTCGTCCAAAATATATTTTATTACATTCTCATTAAGCCAATATAATGCTCCGAATTCTTTGCTCGTGTGCAGATTTCTTTCAAGAATCTCTTTCGATTTCGAGCCCTTTAATATTTTTGATAAAACAGTCTGCCCTACAAATCTATCCTCAACAAGACTTAAAATGATTTGCAAGATACCGCTTACTTTTTCCATTTTTAAGAATTGAAAACTGCAAAGTTTATAAAAGTATTTCCGAGTTCGCAAGCTCACACGGAAATACTTCACTTCACAGCGATATCTAGAGATGGTAGAACTGTGGAAACTTGTGCAGTGTGTTTGGGATTGTTTGATTGAAATTCTATGAATAATTGACTCAATTTATTTAACTTTTCAATTTCTTTCCCATCAAACCTTCCACCATATCTCTCCTTCAAAACTTCCAAATCTCTTATTGCATTTTCCAAATATTGTATTCCTTGCTCTGCTTTTTGTTCATATTTTTGTGTGAAAACAAAATATGATAGAGCTTTTATTGCACTTGCATTATAGAATGAGAACAAAAACTCATCTTCGGGAGAGTAAATTCTCACTAACTCTTCTTTTACGCTGATTTCTTTGCCTCTGTTCAACAGTTTGTTTAAATCATACTCTGGCGGAATGGCTTTTCTAGTTGGTTTGTCGATAGCGATTATTCGTTCTCCCGCTACAAACCAATTATCTGAGTGAGCATCGCAGTCGAAAACTCTACTTTTTGAAAGATTTGGCAGAGTAACTTTAATTCCATCATAAATAATTTGTTTGGTTTTGTCGTTTAATTGTGCTTTTCTTAAAATTGAGATAAGTTCTTCTTCAGGATTGACTATTCGCTGAGAAATTGGCATTTTGTCATGCATTAGTTTGAGATATTCAACAACTTTTGAGAGAATTTTGAAGTCTTCTTTTTCATTTAGAATTTCTGTCAATCTTTTACCGCTCGAATGTCGTTCAACCAAAAGACTTTTTCCATTTACTTCCATTATTCTTAATGCGTTTGCAGCTTCAAAGTCTGTATTTTTTATTTGTTCTTTCAGATAATTGAGATTTTTTAATTCAGACTCTAAAACACTTCTTTCGTCTTCTTTAACCACAATTGCGGTTTTAAGAATAGGATACACTCCTGCTTTGTATACTTTTTTGCTTTCGATACTCTCTTGAGTGCTTTGAAATCTTTCATCTTGGACAATTCTTTCAATAACTTTCTGCCATTCTTTGTTTGCTTTAGCTTCGATTAATTCCTTCAACGTTCCTTCACCTAGTTCTTTTTTCAGTCGACGCATTACTTTGAACCGTCTGCTAAATGAGATGTTTTCATCAACGAAGTCTTTGTCTTTAGATAATCTATCTAAAAATAAAGAATAAAGCAGCTGAGCTTCAGGACTTTTTGTGTTCTTAATTTCTTGTTCGTAGTATTGCATGAATTCGGAAAGGTTGAGTTTATAGAATGAACTTTTGCCTGATGTGATGTTATTTGGTCGAAACAATAAATGAACTGGAACAATTCCATCTATCTCTTTAGGAAATTTTGAAATAAATGTAAACCAGTTTCTTGTCTCATACCTTTTTTCAATGACCTCTATTTTTGAGAATGCGTCATCTATTGATACTTTATCTTCTTTATTATCGTGAATTAAGGAAAGGAGAGATAGAGGCATATTTTCTTTTTCAAAACTTAATGAACTCAAATTCTTTATCTTTTTTTCTAATTTTTCCGGTTCTTCATTTTTATTTCCGAACAAATAAAATAGAAGATGTGCTGATTTTAATATATTCAACCCATGAGGCGGTTTAAATTTCCCCATAGCATTCCAAGAAACTTTAACTGCAGAAGTGCCAATCATATTACACGCACCGAAAAGATAACACAAATTAGT
>CAYHXI010000097.1:0-5757 GCA_964360565.1 uncultured Methanosarcinales archaeon
ATTCGTAATTGTTAACTCTTTTTTTGAGTTCATCTAATGGAGTTTCTTCAAAACTGAAATTGTCTAATAGAACAACAACTTTATTTAAACTTCTTGACAGATAACAAATCTCAAAAACATCTTCATACTTTTCTACTTCAAACAAAATAAACCCGTTTCTTATTGTGGATTTTACGCCATTTAAAGATTCTATTTCATTAGCTGAAATATCCTCCATCCCTTTATTAGTTGTCGCTAGAACTTTCATGTTGGGTGTTGGGTTGTGGGGAGTTGTCAGTAGTGGGTGGTCTGGAGTCTGTAGTTGGTAATGTTTCTCCATTCTCTTTAGTATCTTCTTTTATTATTGCAGCTCCGCTTACTTCATCATCTTCAGCTAATCTTATAACTCTAACTCCTTGAGTGCTTCTTCCAATTACAGATATTCCTTTTGCAGGAATTCTTATGCTGACTCCATTTTTAGTCATAATCATTATACTATCCCCTTCAGAAACTTGTTTTACTGAAACAACTTCTCCATTTTTGTCAGTGACTTTTATGTTTATGACTCCACTTCCACCTCTATTTATCGTGCTGTATTCTGTAATTGCAGTTCTTTTTCCATAGCCTTTCTTGGTTAATGTAAGAAGAGTTTTAGTGTTATCTGCAATGTTGCTCTCAACAACTTCATCTTTTCCTTTTAACCTTATTCCAATAACTCCTTTGCCCATTCTTCCTACTGGACGTACATCTTCTTCCTTAAATCTAACTGCTTGTCCGTTTTTTGTTGTGAGAATAATTTCTTGTTTTCCATCAGTTATTTGCACGTCCATTAATTCATCTCCAGGGTCTAAAGTTATTGCAATTATTCCTCCTTTTCTTGGATTAGAGAATTCTTCTAAAGAAGTTTTTTTTACAGTTCCTAGTTTAGTTGCCATGAAAAGATTTTTATCTCCTGCAAAAGTTTTGACAGGCAGGTATGCAGTTACATTTTCTCCCTGCTCTAATAATACTAGATTTACCATTGCAGTTCCTTTAGCATATCTTCCTGCCTCTGGAACTTGATGAACTTTAAGCCAGTGCACTCTTCCTTTATTCGTGAAGAATAAAACATAATCATGAGTATTTGCCACAAATATTTGTTCTATGAAATCTTCCTCTTTTGTTCCTGCAGCAATTACTCCTTTACCTCCTCTCTTCTGCTCTTTGTATACGTCGATGTTTATTCTTTTTATGTATCCTGCATGGGAAATTGTAAGAGCCATTTCTTCAGGTTTTATCATGCTTTCTTCTTCTATATGAAGCGCTTCTGTTTTTTGTATAACTGTTCTTCTTTTGTCGCCGTATTTCTCTTTTAATTCTGCCAGTTCTTTTTTTATTATGTCCAATATTTTTTGTTCTGAGCTGAGAATATCTTTTAATCTTGCAACCTCTGTAACAAGTTCTTTATGTTCTTCTCTAGCTTTATTTTGCTCGAGAGAAGTTAAGCGCTGTAATTTTATGTCTAGAATAGCTTGCGCTTGTTTTTCTGATAATTTGTAATTTTCAATTAAACCATTTCTGGCTTCTTCTGTATTTTTGCAAGACTTTAACAAAGCTATGACTGGATCTATGTGGTTTAGAGCGATTATTATTCCTTCTAATAAATGCAATCTATCTTCAGTCTGTTTTAAGTCAAATGCATTTCTTTTTCTTACAATGATTTGTCTGTGCTCTAAATATTTTTGGAGCATTTCTTTAAGATTTAGAACTTTAGGCTGGTTTTTATCGAGAGAGAGCATTATAATTCCAAAACTCTCCTGCATTCTTGAAAATGTGTATAATTGATTTGTTACAACTTCAGGATTTGCACCTGTTTTTAATTCGATAACTATTCTCATTCCTTCTCGGTCGCTTTCATCTCTTATGTCTGAAATCCCTTGAATCTTTTTCTCTCTCACTTGCTCTACAATTTGCTCAAGAAGTTGTGCTTTGTTAACCATGTAAGGAATTTCTGTAACAATTATTTTTTGCTTATTTTTTACATCTTCAATATTTATTTTTGACCTCAGAATTATTTTTCCTCTACCTGTTTTGTATGCGTCTCTAATTCCTACTGAGCCGCAGATAATTCCTCCAGTTGGAAAATCTGGCCCTTGAACAAACTGCATTATTTCTTCGATTGAAATATCTGGATTTTCTATTAATTTTATTACTGCGTCGCAAATTTCGCTAATGTTGTGAGGGGGAATGTTTGTTGCCATTCCAACTGCAATTCCCGAGCTACCGTTGATTAAAAGATTAGGAAGTTTAGACGGAAGAACCATGGGCTCCTCTCTCGTTCCGTCGTAATTTTTAACTAACTGAACTGTTTCTTTGTCTATATCTTCAAGAAGTTCTTCTGCGAGCCTGCTTAATCTCGCTTCAGTGTTATGATTGATGAAACCGTTTGCAACAAAAGAATGACATTTGCTGTCAACTCTTATGGAAAATACTTCTTTGAGTTGTTCTGTTTTTTCAACTTCTATTATTTGGTCGAAATAAAATCTGTTTTTTAACAGCCAATCAATTAGTTTCTTGTCTTCTTTATCAATAATTTTAATTAGTTTCAAATAATTTTTATTTAATGAATTATATCTATCAAAATTATTTTTAATTATGAATTCTTTTTGATATTTATTTCTTAAATAGTCGTTCAAGAAGGGAATGAAATCTATTTTGCTCATTCGAGAAGAATTCATCGAGAGTATGTGGTTGAGTCTATTTTTCTTTTTCTCTGAAAAAAATCCAAGTTCTTCATGAAATCTTTTTAGATTGGTGAATGAGGTTATTGTGATTTTTTTGCAATCGTTTCTTTTATCCAGCTGAGGATTGTTTGATACTATTCCAAAATTAAGAAGCACGATTTTTATTTGCTTAATTAATTTTTCACTTTTTGAATCATAAGAGATTAATAAATTTTCTCCACCATGCCTTTTGTCAAACTTGTGAAGTATTGAGCCATCTCCCTCGAATAAAGCAACAAGAAAACTTTGCAATTCTTCTTTTTTGGACTGCAATACTGAAAAAGGTATTTCTTTACCATCTGCTTTTGCTTCGTTGAAACCGATATTCTTTAAAAATAACACAACTTTTTGTTCATAAATACTTAATTCTGTGCAATCTCCTTTAACTTTTCTTTCGTAGATTTGTACTCCTTTAAATTGTTGTTGGATTGCTTTTTTAACTTTATAATAGAAAACTTTGTCTTTGTTATTGAATAAAATTTGCTTATTATGAAAACTTCCTTCGCTCACTAAAGCACCAAGTAAAAACGCTAAATCTTCATTCATACTTTTTGGCAAACCAACATTGTTTTTGAATCCCTCTTCAGGATAAAACTTCTCTAAATTCAAAGATTTATTTGAAAATAAAGAATTGTTTCTGTTCATTATGGCTATATCTCCTTCTTCTAAATTCTCTAAAAGCTTCCAAAAAATTTCTGGCTTAAAATCAAGTCCAATCCTCCATGTTAATATTGGATGGTTATAAGACCCTTCTAACTCATAACCCGTTTTAGTTTTTGTTTTTATTGTTTTGTGTTTGCCAGAGTTAAAAAATTTAGAAGCATTATTTATATCTCCACTATGAGATAATATTTTCAGATTAATCTTTTCTTCTTTTCTTTCTGAAATATTTTTTATTTCAATTAAACCTTTGTCTGTTTGCAAAAGAGAATCTCCAGTTATGCAATAACGATATGCAGCCGCAGAATCTCCGTCGACGGAATTGTGAACAAACACTCCTGCTCCAAGGGCGAAATTATGAGTGCCTTCTATTGTGATATCATAAACATCCTGTCTTTCACTTAAAAATTCAACTTTCAGAACTTGGTGGTTGCCGTTTAATTCTGCGAGAACTAGATTTTTATTTTCTGCAAAATATTTCTTAATTCCTCTCAGAGATTCTCCCTGCTTAAGGTCTTTAGATTCTTTATACTCCAGATTTTTTAATAAGAATTTGTGGTTCAAAGTACACTTTATTTCTTCTCCATTGTCTAGAGTGATTTTTACTAATTCTGCGTTTTCTTTTGTTTTTCTTGGATGCAAAATCTCTGCGATTTTAATTTGTCCGTCTTTTTCAGCAGTGAATGTGTAATTCTTTTTTCCTTGTTCATACTCTTTTGTTAAGTCTAAGAAAGAAACAATTCTTCCATCGGTTAATTGTACTTTAGTGTCTGCGGTAAAGCAGCCGAAATTTCCCTGCCCATCAACAAGCATGTATCTTAAGTTCCAGTTTTGGGCTAGTCTAACTAATGCTTCGTAAACTGCGCTGTCTCCGTGAGGGTGAAATTTCTTAAGAACGTCTCCAACAATACCTGCGCATTTTGAATACTTTTTGTTATGCATTAAATTCTCTTGATACATCGCATAAAGAATTCTTCTATGAACTGGTTTAAGACCATCTCTAACGTCAGGCAACGCTCTGCCGACTATGACGCTCATAGAGTATGCTAAATAAGATTGCTTCATTTCATTTTCAATTATTCTTAATATTACTCTATCTGGATTTGGAGTTACAGGAGTAGAAGAATCTTCGGTCTTTTTTTCAAATTCATCTTTATTCTCTGGAGTAGGTTCAGTCATTTTTTAGTTGAAAAATAGGTCTTGTTTTGGTGTTTATAAATATCTGTTTTGTCGTCGACAAAATCACAATAAAAGTAAGTCTTTAAAGTTTATAAATGTTGTTGTTAGGACGAGCTTTTTTTGAGAGATCACATCAGATAATAATCTAGCTTTTCTTCACCCAACAATCCCATTCCTCACTCCAAAGCTTTTTCCGCAGTAGACGCAGACTTTTCTTTTGCCTTCGAGATTGTTTTCTTTTGACTGATAAAGCATTTTATTCTTGCAATGCGGGCAGAGGAGTTTGAGGGTCATTTTTTGTTTTCTAACTTTTTTTGCTGCTCTGTTTTTTCTAAAAAATTGTCTTTAGAAACTACGCTTTTTCCCAATTTTTTTTCTATGTCTTTTCGAGTTGTGCCTGCTACATCTCCTCCATCTTTTGCATCATTCTCCAGCTCAACAAATTCTTTAGAATCTCTATCTCTAGTTAATCTTGTTGTTGTAGCTTCGCCAAGCATTGTGAGAATAGTTTCCATATCATCCATATGATCTCTTAAATTTTCTTTTTTGAGTCCTTTGAAATTCTTGTATTCTTTTGGAGTCATTCCGAATGTTGCTTTGGATATTTCTGCAGTTAATATGGCGAAATCTCTCTCTTCTTGAACTCCTCTTTTCTTCCATTCGTCAGTTAATTCATCTCTTATAGCAATACCTCTAACTCTCTTTTCAATCCAACTATCAGAATATCCTTTTGCTTTGTACATCTCTTTCATGCGAGTTTGAGCTAGTTCAGGATTTTTTATCTCTTCAATTCTTTCGTAACCTATTTGGGAAAGCCATTGTTTGAAAGGCTCTGCTTTTGGAGAGGGAATGGATTGAATGAGTCTAAAGGCACCTTTCAGAGACACGCAATTTATGTTTTGTTTCCCTCCCGCAGTATCTATCAAAAGGAGGGTGGCAATTTGCCCCCACCCTTCTGCAAATCCTTCATCCCTTTTTCTCATGTCTTTGAGATAGCCCGAAGGGTCTCTTGAATCTGTTAAAACTTCAATTATGTCTATTGCTACAAACCACCATTCATCATTAAACCATGTTCTTCTTATCTTTTTGTCCTGAAATACAACTAATCCTTTCTCGTGCATAAAATATTTAGAAATCATTCTCATTTATATACTTGGCGGCCGTAGATGTCCAGTGG
>CAYHXI010000098.1:0-5740 GCA_964360565.1 uncultured Methanosarcinales archaeon
AAAACAAATCTCACTCTTTTCATTCAGGCAATTGAAAAAACTCGTGCCTTTTTAGAGCATTGTCGTTTGACATGTTTTTCAAAATGAGCGGTTGGCCGATGGCTGCTTTGGGAAAAACAGGAATGTCGCCCGAAGAAATTTGGAAATTTCTTGAAAAGGAACATCTAACTCATAAAGAGACCATGTACTGCTAATCAAATGGTTTCTCGAATAATCTATCTTGACAGCTTTAAGCCTTGTATCTAAAATATGAACTTACCATTAATTATTTGGTTTTGAATAGGACTACCGCCGCGATCTTTAGGTAATTTACCTGGGTGAAGAACAACATTAGGACAGAGTCTGAGAACATCAGAAGGTATAAACCAAGACCAACCATTATAAAATATAGTGTCTGGTTTTATTTCTAAAATTTGCTTAAATACTTCTGTATTTCTTGCAAATGGTTTTTGTTTTTCTCTAATATTTACACGAACAATTTTGGTTATTTTTTCAAGTTCTGAAAAATCATAAAGACAATCTTTAGTGGTGATTATTAGTTCAAGCTTCCAATCTTTTAAATCTTGAATTCCTTCCAGAATATTGAATGACCAATTTCTATAACTGCACCAAATGTACTTATTCATGTTTTTACCATTCTAATAACTTCAAAAGCTTCAGCAAATTCTAAGTTAACTTCCATTCCTCTCTTGGCCGCCAGCACTTCTAATCCTCTTATGCTTCTAGGATGAGGATAATCTCGCAACTCAGTTTTGTATGCTGCCAATGCATCTTTTTTAACTTGCATAGTGTTTTTTATATCTACAAATGATATCGGTTTAAATGAATCTTTATTTTGATAAGCCCACTCTGTACTGCTTAACACTTCAAATGAATAAATTTCTTTTGGGTAATGTTCTCCTTTACAAGGTCTGCATGCGAAAACTACTTGTTCAAAAGTAATTCTATGATCTGGATTGTAATCTCCATAATGATGTGTATATACTACATCTGGTTGATACTGTTGAACGATTTCTGATAGTTCTTGTCTTAATTTTATCCAAGGTATAGTGTTCAATGAAGAATTAGGATGATCTAAAAAAGTAATATCTTTATCACTCATTCCCAGAATTCTATTCGCTTCTAAAGCATTTTCATATACTTGAGTTATTTGTTTTTCAACTTCAGAAGTTATTTTTTTATATCTTGCCTCAATACCTCTTGTAAGTATAATTGTTTGTATTGTTGCGCCTTCTTTCTTTTCTCTTGCGATTGTGCCACCACAACCAAGCACCTCATCATCTGGATGAGCCGCTATTACTAGTATTTTCATCAATGACTCCCTTCCAGTATTATATTCTTTTCTTTTAATTCTTCTTTATTAGCGACTATTTTTTCTATAGTGGATACTATGTCATCAATATCTTTTATTTTGGCTGGAGGTCTGATTTGCTGAAAAGTAATCAATTCTTTTTCATATAATCTTTCAGTAACAGGGCATATTCCTTTTTCATAAGATATTGATTGACCGAAATATTTGTAGATAAAAGGTTTTTTATCGTGATATATTGGGCTGTAGTATAAAGGCTTGACATATCCTGCTTTAACAGGTATTCCTTCAGCATCAACCGCTTTCACGAACAAATCTCTGCTAATATTGATTTTATCTTCTAAAAATCTGAACGCGACCAAGTAAAATGAATGTTCGCAACCTTCTGTGACTTGTTGCGGAATCAAAAAATCAAAACCACTTAATTTTTTAATTAAATATTCAGCTAATTCTCTTCGTACTGAATTATATTCATCTAATCTCGAAAATTGCGATGAAGCGAGAGCTGCCTCCAGTTCAGTCATTCTATAATTATAACCTATCAAATTTGGAGTATATGTTCTTTCTTCATTTTCTATAATAACTTCTCCGTGATTTCTCACCATTTGAGCTACTCTTGCTATTTGCTCATTGTTTGTGATGAGAACTCCTCCTTCTCCACACATTACTGTTTTGCTTTCTTGCAGAGATATTCCTCCACAATCTCCAATCGTACACAAAAATTTATTCTTGTATTTTCCACCTATCGCTTGTGCAGCATCCTCAATTAATTTTAGATTATACTTTTGAGATATTTCAAGTATTTTGTCCATATCTGCAGAATTGCCAAATAAGTGTACTGGTATTATTGCTTTAGTTCTGTCAGTGATTTTTTCTTCAATACTCTTAGGACTTATACAAAAAGTATCAATATCTACATCTGCGAAAACAGGTATTACATTATGCATCAAACAGGCAGTTGCAGTTGAAGTGAATGTGTATGGAGGTACAATAATTTCATCTCCAGGATTAATTCCGCATGCGACTATTGATGCATGCAGACCTGCAGTCCAAGAATTAAGAGCCACAGCGTATTTAGTGCTAAAATAATTTGAAACTACTTTTTCTAATTCTTTTACTTGTTTCCCTCCATAGAATTTTTTCCCGGCGCTTGCGCCGAATGAAGAGATATTTCCTTCTTCTAAAACGTTCATAACTCTCTTTTTATCTTCTTCAGTTATTATGGGATGTTTTGGAAATGGCTCTGTTCTTAATTTACTTCCACCACAAATTGCAAGTTTTGCCATTTTTAGTCAATTAAGTTAACAGTTTAAAAAGCTATTGATGTTTTTTACTTTTTTAGGGTGGTTAAATCTACATAATTTTTATTAACTATTTTATTAACTCTTTCTGTGAAATTTTTACTCCAACTATCTCTGGGAAATTCTCTTTCATGATATATTTTTATTGCTGCCAAAAAATGATTTAAAAAATGAATTTGTCTAACATTTTTATCATAGCATATTTTTTGTCCATTATTGTGGCCTGCATAAAATGCATCTCTGGCCTCGTCGAAATGTTGCTCACCTAAAGAGTTCATAACACTAAATTCGATGGGAATAAAATCTAAACATCCTGGAGCGAATGTTGAAAAATCAAAATCATAAAATCCGCTTAGTTGGCCACGATTATTCACTAAGAAATTATCTTTGTGTAAATCATATATAATTAGAGTGGGATTTCCAGTAGAATCTAATTCTGAACGAGAGTTTTCAAATAATTTTCTGATTTTTGCAATAATATCTTTGTTTAAATACTGTTTTATAACTGTGTCGTTGACTTTTTTGTCCAACAAATCTCCAATTCTATCGCTCCAATTAGCATATAATGGATTGCTAATATCTCCATATGCTGAAAAAGACAAAGAGTGCACGCCATTTAACACAGTGCCTAAATTATTTACTGATTTCAAAAACTCATCTAGAGTTGCTTTTTGACAAAATTGGCTAAATCTAATTCCTTCAATCAATGAAGCAATGTAATAATCTTCGCCATTAAAACTACCAGAATAATATACTTTGGGAATTTTGGTTTTAGTATTTTTAAGAATTTCTATAACTTTTAATTCTTTTTGAATGGATATCTGAGTTCCAAAATATTCATCATTAGTATTTTTATTAGTTTTGATAATTCTAAGAACGAAAACATCTTTATCTTTTGCTGTTATTTTATAATTATTGTGAAACAATCCTTCTGAGAAAAGTTCTATTTTTTCAATGTCTTTAACGAATTGTGTTCTTAATAAATCTTCAATATTTTTACTTTTTTCTTTTGATACTGGAATTAAATCTTTGTTTGTCATTTTGATGCGATGATTATTTCATTATTTTCTAAAGGTAGATTTATTGGCTTATTTATTTGTGAGGAAAGATAACATGCACAGATGATTTCCAAAGATTTTCTTCCATCTGTTCCTGTACATAATGGATTTGCATTTCCATCTACACAGTCAACGACATTATTTATTACTGAAGACATAAAATTATTTAATATTTTGGCATTAACAATTGAAATTAATACCTCTTCTTTGTTTTGCAACCCTTCTTTTGTTATACTTAAATTGTAATCTCCCTTTATTGTTATATCTAATTTGTCAATAGAAGATGGTTTAATATTTGCTACGATGTCATTTGCAAATTTTAAATCAACAATCATATTGGGATCTGATATGTTAGGTGATTGAACATCGCTCATTTTACTTGAAACAGACTGCACTTCTCCGAACCAATATCTTAAAATATCAAATAAGTGCGAGCAAGTATTAACTAAACCTCGCGAATATTCAACGTCTATTTCTTTTATGTTTTTTATCAACTTTTCATCAATACAAGACTTTATTTGCTGATGAAATAAATCATATCTTCTTTGTTGATTGATGCAAAGAATGACTCCATTATTTTCACATTCTTTTATCATTTCATCAGCTTCTCTAAGAGATTTTGCAATTGGTTTTTCACATACTATTGCTTTGACGCCTTTTTTGGCAGATTCACAAACGATTTCTTTGTGCAAATCAACTAAAGTACATATTGATAATATGTCTGGTTTTTCTTTTTCTAACATCACTCTCCAATCTAAATAATCTTTCACATCATATTTTTGAGAATATTTTTTGACTTTCTTTTCATCTACATCAACCAGGGCAATTAGTTTTGTTCTTTTATTTAAACTATATGCTTGAGAATGAGTCATTATTCCATATTTTGGATTTGGACTGTCATTAAATTCACAGCCAATTCTTCCACAACCAATAACTGCAGATTTGTATACTTCTTGTGTTTTTGTCATCCTTTCCATCCGATAGGGTCATAATTTTGTTTTTTTAGTTCTTTTAAATAATCACTATATCTTGGCAAGTTAGTGTTATTTTGTTTAAGTTCGGGCCGCTCATCCAAAACATTTAAAATATCTGGCAGTAAAAATATCTTATTTGAAATTTGTAATTTTTTAAATATTTCAGTCACTGCAAAAAGATCTTTCTCATAATCTACAGATAAGCATATGTTTGACATATCTTCTGTATTATACAGATTCTCTATTTTAAACTTATTTGGATTTCTAAAAATATAATCAGTCATGTATTCTCTGAAAAAAACAGTATTTGTTTCATTCCAGGTTTTTTCTAAAGCTCTAAAAGTAAACACTTCTGCAGATATACCTCTAGGAAAAGTTGGTGGTCTTAAATTAGATACATAATCTGCTTGTTTTTCTATTAATGTTGATATCATTTTATCAACAATGGTTGGATCTATTAGTGGACAATCCCCCCATATTCTAACAATATAATCTCCTGAGAATTCTTTAGCGCATTGATAAAATCGGTCTAAAACATCATTCTGGCTTCCTCTATAAACTTTTAAGCCTTCATTCTTTCCAAATTCTTCAATAAGATCATCTTCTTTATTGGTTGTGGTGGCGAAAACTATTTCGTTAATAAGTTTAGAATACTTTAATCTCTCTTTTATATGCCAAAGTATAGGTTTTCCTAGAATAGGTATTAATACTTTTTTAGGCAACCTGGTAGAACCTAAACGTGCTTGAATAATTGCAAGAATTTTTTTTTCCATCTTATTTTCTTGTTTTGGCTTTACTTCCAATGTTTTTTGTTAAGGAATTTAACTGAACTTGTTCAGCATTACTTTTTGTTTTCAACCATTCTGAACGAAGTATGCTCATTTTATGAACATCATAATATCTGCCATTGCGATACACTTCTTCTCTTAATCTTCCTTCATGAACAAATCCTGTTTTTTCATATGATTTAACTGCACCAATATTTTCAACATTGACTCCTAAGTAAACTTTGTTCAAATTAAGTTTATCAAAAGCATATTGAACAAGCAGTTTTGTAACTTCTTTTCCAATTCCTCCGCACCAATAGCTTTTTTCACC
>CAYHXI010000099.1:0-5735 GCA_964360565.1 uncultured Methanosarcinales archaeon
AAAACGATATTATAAAAGTTTTTCCTGAAGATCACCTCTCCAAAGTTTTAAGTAAGTTGTCTACCTCTCACGACGCCGCTTTTGTTTTTGATGAAGAGGATAAATATATGGGTATTGTAAGTCCTTATTTTACGATAATAAAGTCTTCGATGCCAGCCAATACCAAGGTCCAACATTGTCTAACTCATACTGCAAAGATATATTTAAATTATCCACTATCAAAAGTGTGCCAATTATTTATTGAGTCAAAAATTAATTATTTGCCTGTTTTTGATGAAAAAGATAAATTTTTAGGGATAATTTCTGCCCGTAGAATACTATCATATTTTAAAGATTTATCTATTTTTAAAGTTGGTGTTGAAAAAATTATTAACAAAAGATGGCAGGGCTTAGTTACAGTTTATGAAGATGACACAATTACTCAAGCGATACACCTGTTCAAAACTAATAAAATTTCTAAGCTAATTGTCATCAATCATGATAAAAAATTAAAAGGAGTTTTAAGTTACTATGATTTAATCAAATTGATGATTAGTCCGAAATATTCAAGTCATCATGGAGAAAGAACGAATGAAAAAATAAGCTTTTATAACTATCGGGTGAAAAACTTTGCCAAAAGTTATGTCCTAACTTTATCTAAAGAAAGACACCTGATAGAAGTAATCAATCTTATTGTTAATAAAAAAATCGGCAGTGTTATTATCGTTGATAAAGACAGACGACCTTTAGGTATTATTACGACGCGGGATATTCTTCGTTTTTTTATAGATAATGAAAAATTTGCTTTTATAAAATCCTTAAATCCGTTTAAAAGAATATTTAAGAAATAAATTTATTCATGAAAAAAATATTAATTAGTTTTGCCATAATTTTGTTGGCATTTTTTTTTCGTTTTAATAATTTAAATTGGGACGAAAATTTTCATCTTCATCCAGACGAGCGATTCTTAACTATGGTTGGGACGGCGATGAAAATTCCTTCTTCAGTCAACCAATATTTTGATCAGAAAACATCACTGATGAATCCGTCGAATGTTGGTTACAATTTTTTTGTTTATGGACGGTTTCCACTAATTTTAACGAAATATTTATCCATGATTTATAAAATGGATAATTATAATGATTTTACAATTTTAGGTCGCCAGCTCTCAGCATTTTTTGATTTATTAACAATTTTTTTTATTATAAAAACCGTTGAGTTATTAGAGAAAAAAAACCGACTTCTATCAGGTTTAAAATATTGGGCAGGTTTTTTTTATGCGATTGCTGTCCTGCCAATCCAACTTTCTCACTTCTTTGCCGTTGATACATTTTTGAATTTTTTTATGTTTGGATCATTTTATTTTGCTTTGCGCAAAAAAAATATTATTTCCGCCATTTTTTTTGGATTAGCATTATCTTGTAAGATCACAGCTTTATTTATTCTTCCATTGAGTTTGTTTTTTATAATAAAGACTGTCTTTGTAGGAAGACAGTCTTTAATCAAAATATTTGGTTTTGTTTTTTCTTATTTTGTTGTGAGTTATTTCACTCTTCGTTTAGCCGATCCTTATCTGTTCCAAAATTCAAATATTTTTGATCCAGCTATAAGTAAATTATTTATCGAAAATATTAAATCCTTGCAAAACATGACTGTCAAAAGTATTGATAATTGGTTTCCTCCCATGGTTCAATGGCTTAATAAAAATAGCGTTCAACATAGCCTAGTTAATAATGTTGTGTTTGGGTTGGGCATTCCGTTTGCAATTTTAACAATAGTTGGAATATTGAAAGTATTATTGTCATTCCCGCGGAGGCGGGAATCCATGCCTATGTTTGCAATAATTTTTTGGGTTCTTGGATTTTTTATTTATCAAAGTATTCAGGTCACTCCAACCCTCCGATATTTTGTAATTATCTATCCATTCTTAGCAATATTTGCGGCGTTCGGAATAGAATATTTAATTGATTATAAATTCAAATTAATAGGTAAGTTTAACTCATACCCAAAAAAATACAGTTATTTATTCATATTTATTTCTATTTTAATATTATTAATTTGGCCGGTAATGTTTTCTTCAATTTATTCAAATAAGAATTCCCGAGTAGAAGCGTCGGAGTGGATATACAAAAATTTACCAAATGGTTCCTATATTTTAAGCGAATCCTGGGATGACTGGCTACCACTAGGAGTTGAAAATAATTATGGAAAACAATTTAGCGGCGAACAACTGCCTGTATTTGATTCTGACACTCCAGAAAAATGGCAAAAAATGAATGATATGTTAATGAGATCTGACTATTATATTTTATCCTCAAATCGCGGATGGGGGAGCATCATGACTGTACCGGAAAAATATCCGTTGATGAGTAAATTCTATAAAGAACTGCTAGAAAATAAAAATAAAAATTATAAAAAAATTAAAGAATTTACTTCCTATCCTTCCTTAAATTTTTTAAATATTTCTTTAAAATTTCCAGATCAATGGTCTGATGAAAATTTTACTGTATATGATCATCCTAAAGTCATAATATATAAGCATGAAAATAATATTAAATAAGAAATCAATTATTTTAGGAATCATATCCATTTTTTTTATTTTTTTGATGATTTCGTTTTCCTTTCCAGACTTGTTTGCGATGCTCTACGTCCCATCGTTAATTTCTAAGGGAAATATATATACCATAGTCAAAAATAATAAGCAGATTTGTCTCTGGCTTGACGCTACATGGCCACCTTTATACTATTTGACAATGGGAGTTTATATCAATCTGGTCAAAAGTTTAGGTTTAATACGACATCAGCTTTTTGAGATTAATCCTTGTCCGGTATGGGATATTATTCTAAATAAGTCCGTCTTATTTTGGGGTAAACTTCCGTTTCTTTTTCTTCATTTTTTTTCCGCATATATTTTCCAAAAAATATTTAAAAAAAATAATTGGCTATGGTTCATGCTATGGTTATTAAACCCGATCGTTATTTTCGTAACTTTTATTGAAGGACAGTTTGACATTATTCCATCATTTTTTTTAATTTTGGCTTTTTACTTTACTTTTTCAAAAAATCCGTATTTTACTTTCTTGTCACTGGGAATAGGGGCCGCATATAAATTCTACCCCTTTTTATTAGTACCTGTTTTTATACTCTATTTTTCAAGGGATATTAAAAAGCAAATTCTTTATCTATTTCTATCTCTGGCTCCATATACATTAAGTGTAATTCCATTTTTTAATAAAGATTATTTAAGTTTTTTGTCTTTTTCCGAAAATTACAAAATGTTTCAAGTTGGTTTTCAGGTTGGACAATTTAAAATTAGTTATTATTTTATTTAATATTTATTATTAATAATAAATATGTTAAGAGATAAAAAAATAGATTTTCCCAAGTTAGCAAAATATTCATTTATGTTTTTATCAATCTACTTTGTATTTAGTCCGGGTTGGTTTGTACAGCGTGCATTATTTATTGTTCCGTCACTTTTATTACTTTCAGCTTTTAGCAAAAATATTTTTAAAATTTTAATTTTATTATATGTTGTTTATTTCGGGTATGTCTTATTTTTTTTCCCAGGTTTATTTGATCATAGTTTGCTCAGGCCGATACTTAATATCCAAACAATCGATTATTCGTCGTGGCCCATAAACCAACTAAAAATAATTATTTTTTCGGCATTGGGTAGCATCTATTCATATTTGATATATCTGATTATCAGGGAGAAGCCTGAGAATGAAGTCGATTTAAAATCTGTAGATATATTATTACCTTTTTTAAGTTTAGTATTATATCTTGGGGCGATATTGACTTTACTTTTTGTTTCGGGTACTTCTTAAGTCAAGAAAAATTCGGTTATATTATTTTTTATTTTGTTTGGTTCAAGAACTTGGGTAACTTTTTGATAATTATCTCTAATATTTATTTTATCCTTAACGGTTGAAATAATCTTGGCTTCTAAGTCAATATGAGAATTCTTTTCAAAAATAACTCCAAAACCGGTTTTATTAACAAGGTATCTTGCTCCATGTATATTCGAGACTATCGATGGTCTTCCAAAGAGCATCGCTTCAGCTTGGACCAAATTAAAGCAGTCAGACCTTGAAGGAATAATAATAAAATCGATCATATAATAAAAATTTTGTAAATCAGTTTCGTTTAGTAAACCGAGCATAGTCAAATTTTTTTTTATCAATGATATCTTTGACTGATTTTTTTCATAAAAATTTTCGTATGTTATTTCGGTATCGCCGGCAAAAACAAAATGGATTTTGCTATTTTTTTTGGTTATTTTTGGGATTGCATTCAAAAGAATATCAAATCCTTTTTCTTCCACAAATCTTCCGGCAAAACCAAATATGATCTTTTTTCTTTTTTTCAATTCAAATAATTTTTGATATATCAAATTTTTTTCGTTAACATTTTTTTTGTTGATTATTACAGGCATTAATAGAGGTGTAAATTTATATAAAAAAGGTTTTATCACTCTTGAATGCTCGGCATAATCTCTTGTATATGTGGCAATTTTATTTGAAATAAAAAAAGACAATATGGATGAGATATCAAAAATTTTTTCCAATATAACGTTTACAAATCCCTTCGGAAGAATAAGGTCTCCTTGATGAAAAATAAATAATTTTTTATTAAATATCTTAGTTAGTAATGAAATGACTAAAATATTTGAATACGGAGAATTGATAAGGACACCATCATAATTTCGAATAAGTAAGATAAATTTAAATATAATATTGATTGAGTATTTAACTCTGCTAACCGAAAAAATAAATGGTTCTCTATAAATAGTTGTTTTGGATATTACATCCTGATTATCTAGGTCATTGTTGTATTTTGTTGTTAAAACATCAAATTTTAATTCATTTATTTTTATTTTAACAAGGTTATAAATAGATTTTGAAATGCCGGTCCAATGAGGATAAAAATAATCGGTCAAAATTAAAATTTTCATTGACTTATAAATTTTACAACACTTTTTAACGAAGAAAACTTGTGTTTATATTTTAGATTTCTATCAAAAATGTTATAAATCCAGAAAACTTTAACTTGTTTTTTTAAATAACTAACAATGTCAAAATTATCTTCAACAAAAATATCTATTCCCAATTTTTTTATAACTCTTTCTTTAAACAAATGTGGCTGTTCATCGTTTTGATTATAATAAATTCCTGAAAACGACTCATTAATTTTCATTTCTTTTAACCACTTTTCTAAATCACTTTTTAAATAACTATAGCGAGCGGTGATTATGTATGCTTTGATTTTTTTCTTTTTAATTAATTCTTTGATTTCACTTAGCCCAGGTGAAATAAAAATGCTCGATTTATGAAATAAGCGCCAAAGTTGCCTTCCTAAAAAAGTTTTTGGACTATAAAAATGCAATTGTTTTTTATTGACAAAAAATCTTTTAATTATTGAAACTATCGGCCGAGCAATTCTTGCCGGGTTATACAATAGGACTCCATCCAGATCAAAGCCAATTTTAAGTATTTGTTTTTTCATTGATGATAAATTATACTAAAAACTATGTTGCCAGTACTTCTAAATCTTGGTTTTATAAAAATATATACTTTTGGAGTGTTTTTAGTTTTGGGATTTTTTTGGGCAATCTTTTTACTTTGGAAAAATATTCGTTTAACATCATTTAAAGAAGAAGATGTTTTTGATGGATTATTTTTGTCTATGTTCGGCGCTTTCTTTTTTGGACGACTAATTTTTGTATTTTTAAATTTCAAAGATTTTGGTTTTAA
>CAYHXI010000100.1:0-5727 GCA_964360565.1 uncultured Methanosarcinales archaeon
GGTGTTCTTGTCTTTTTCATAGGCTTTTACGGCGGAACCGTTAGAGCAATAAAAAAAATGATGCTGCTGTTGAAAACCCCTTATAAATAGAAGTTCTTTGAAATAAAGGCAGGAAAAACTTGACTATATCAAAGCAGAATAGGATGAAAATTATGAAAAAGGTAACTTACATTATTTTTTTTACAATACTTGTTTTTTTTAGCATGAAATTATTGAACTATCATTACAATTTGATAAATTACCCTTTTGCGTTAGATGGCAGGGAAGGCGCTATAATATTAACCACAGAGAAACTTCTCAAGGGGGAAAATCCCTTTCTATTCAAAAATCAACCGGCAGAAACAAATTTATATGGAGTATTTTATAATTTTGTTTCTTATCCTTTTGCAAAAGTATTTGGAAACACTACTCGGGTATATAAAACGATAACGGGTTTTTTTATTCTTGTTTCTTGCGGGCTAATTTTCCTGCTGATGAATCGTTTAAGGATTCCGCTTGCTTTTAAATGGTCATCTTTAATAATATTGTATTCATCGTTCCTTTTTAACACTCTGCCGTCCGCACGGCCGGACGGACTTGGATTGTTTTTGTTTCTATCCAGCATATTCATCCCGTTCTTTTTTAAGTTTTCCTATGGCTCATTATTTTTAAGTGTTTTTCTTGGGGTATCTGCTTTTTATACCAAAAACTATTTTATCCTTGGAATGTTTTATGTAATATCATATGTATTCCTGTTTGTTTCAAAAAAAAGAGGAGTTATAATTGGTTTATCCGCTCTTACCATTTTTCTATTGAGTGCGTTTATAATCAATGGAATTTATGAATGTTACTTTTATACTTCTTTCTTGTCAACCTATAATACAGCTAGTCATTATGGTTTCCGGGTGGGTCCGCTTTTAATCCAAACCGTTACTTTTATTCGTGTGAATTCCGGTCTAATGATAATTTTTACCATTATAATATATTATTTAATTCTGAAAGATTTTAGGAAAAATATTTTAATTTTTAGAGAAAATTTAAATGAGATAACAGGCTTATCAAAATGGGATGAGCCATTTTTTTTGAAAAGGGTTTCACTTAATACATATTGTTTAATTCTTTCTTCTCTTGTTATTTTTTTAAAGATGGGCGGGTGGAGCGGTACGTGGATGTATTATTTTTTTCAATTGCTGTTACCCTTTTTTATCATATTTACTGTTGACAAGGTTAGTACTGTAAAAATTAATTATTTGATTGTTTTGTCGCTGATAACTTTGAATATAGTGAGCATGTATTCATTTAAGGGAGAATTTAAAATCAGCGATGAACAACTTAAAAATTGGAAAAGTATTTCTGAGATCATTTCAAATAAGAAAGATATTCTGCACTCTCTGATAATAACACCAATTATTATTAGTCAAAATAAGAAGGTTTATGACTCGGGGCATTCATGGTATTTTGTCTTTGGCGGATATACAAAATCAAAGTTATTAAAATTTATTTTTAGAAGAGGGGACGATATAATTCAACAAAATAATAAACACAAAGAGTTTGTAACTCAAAAGGTCAAGTTGAGAAAATTTGATCTGATAGTTTTAGAAACGGATGGTGAAAACTGGATGGTGCCACAAAAAATAATCAAAGAAAATTATACATTTAAGGAGACAATCGAATTATATTTTCCTCACGTAAACAGTAAACATAATTTATCTATTTGGGAACCCCAGGAAAGGTAGTTTTATGAAACTATCTCCCCGAAGCAAGAATCTTCAAATTATGACATGTCCGAGTTGTAACAGTAATGATGTTAAGGTCTATCAGTATAAAGAGGGGACGATATCACTTTGTCGAGGTTGCAAGTTACAATGGGGTGAATATAACGAGCTCTTTAGCAGGTCTACCAATTCCGCAGTTTTGCATGAAAAAATACGGGAAGGCATCTACGCATATTATATGAATTCCAACAGCATTTCCTCCGCGGCGCATTATTCGCCTTACGTCTCTTTTTTTAGATTTATAGGAAAGAAAAAACCTCACGGTTGCTTAAGGATTCTGGATATCGGATGCGGTAACGGTACGTTTATAAAAGAATGCATTAGGCAAGGTCACGATGCGATGGGAATAGAGATAGACGCCAACCTGCGCAGTGTTATTCCTGCAGATATCTTGAACAGGATTATATTTTCTTCAGTCGAAAAAGCCCAAATACCAGATCCGCTTTTCGATATCATTACTTTTTGGGATAGTTTTGAGCATTTACTTGATGGTTTCGAAGTGTTAGACAATCTCCGACCACACCTTAAGAAGGGAGGTCTTATTTATTTGAGGGTTAATAATAATAAGGATATAACTAACTTGCTCAGTCTTTTCTCTATTCGGCTTTTTCCGGAATTTGGTAAAAAAATGTTAAAAATATGTTTTGGATTCCCTGATCACGTTTGGAATTTCTCAAAAATTGGGATGTCCAATCTCTTGAATAAGAAACATTGGGAGATTGTCTTATGCAGGTTAAGTGAAACGCCGGCTGAGCGATTCGCCAAAAACATTTTTTTAGTTTACGCTATTCGTTTAGGATATTTATGCAATAAGATAATCGGCGGAGGGAAGATAGGAGAATATTATATAATTGACAGCATCAAAAAATAATGGCAAAGGAAATTTAGTTTTGAAAACGATACGTTTACATACAATCTAAAAGGCTATCTAAAAATAAGAAGCGGAGGAACAATGGCAAATACCACTCACACTGATATCGTATATCTGCAACCGCCGATAAAGGCTGTTTCTGTAATAATTCCCTGTAAAAATGAGGAGCAGTCTGTTCGTCTCACCGTGAAAAGTATTACAGATGCCCTTAACCCTCTTGATATTGACTATGAAATAATTGTTGTTGATGACAGTTCGACAGATAAAACTCGTGAGGAAGCCATAGTCGCCGGAGCAAGGGTTTTGGTTCATAACATTAACATGGGGTATGGCAATTCTATTATGGACGGGATGAAGATTGCTAAGTATCCTGTAATTGCTATAATGGATGCTGACGGAACATATCCTGCCTCCATGTTACCCGCCATGATTAAGGAGGCATCCACACACGATATGGTTGTAGGCTCAAGGATTTGGACCGATGATAACACTTCAACCATAGGCAAATTCTTAAGAAAGGCATTATATTATGTGATCTTATATTTCAGTAATATCAAGGCACGGGATTATAACAGCGGGTTCAGGGTATTCCATAAATTTAATACCCTGGATTATCGTCCTATCTTATGTCCCACCTTTTCCTTTACTACATCTCTAACCCTCCTCTATTTGCTCATGCTTAAGAGTATATCTTTTATGGATATAGAATATTCCAAAAGGATTGGCGCTTCAAAGGTGTCGTATGTAAGGGATGCTATACGCACTTTTTCTTATGTATTTGTATTAACCAGCCTCTTTCAGCCATACCGTCTTTCACTGATAATCATTTTGTTGAGTTTTGTTTTGAATCTTATAGTAATGCTGCTCTCATTTTTGTTTGACATCAACCAATCTTTACAAATTGGACTTCATATTATGATTTCACTGGCAATCATAGTGGGCGCTATGGCGATTAACACTTATCCATCTGCTAAAAAATATCTTGACCAATTACACGAGAAACAGAGAAATGAGCCGTAATAAGATATTGCTTGTCTATCCCAAGTTGGGAATGGCTGGCAGTTTGGTGCAGCATATGCCATTAAGCCTGCTTTACGCGGCTATAGATTCCATTAAAGCAGGGTTTGAAATAGATATTGTAGATGTGCGGCTTAATCCCAAGAACTGGGAAAAGGACATCGCCTCAAAGATATCCCCTGATACTATAATCCTCGGCTTGAGCGTCATGACAGGAGCTCCTGTCATGAATGCCCTGAAAATCTCGCGTTGGGTCAAAACTGAATACCCCAATATTAAAGTTGTTTGGGGAGGGCCACACGCAACATTCAATGGGCGTGAAATTTTAGAAGAACCGAGTATAGATTATGTCATAGCGGGATATGGCTCCATGCCATTATCGCAATTATCTAAGTATTTACGCGGTGATGAGGAAATTCCGCATTCTTCTGCCATATCTGGATTGATATATAGAGACAATGGTAAAATTCATGTTGTCCCACCAGAAAACAAATTTGAAATAGTTGATTATAGAGATATTCCGTATCATCTGATAGAGTCAAATCTTAACCTATATGGACAGTTAGACAACGTGGAACGCATCTTTTCAATTTATAGCGTTATGGGCTGTCCATATAAATGCACTTTCTGTTCTTCACCTGCTCAATATAAAAATATCAAAAAAAAATATGAACATCTTTCCACTCAAGAAGTTGCTAACCATATTGAGTATGTCCATAAGAAGTATGGCGCTACTTATATATATTTTATTGATGATGACTCATTTGTCAAGCTTTCACATGTGGAAGAGATTATTGACGAGATAAATAGGAGAGGACTAAAGGTACGACTTGGGTTTCGGGGTGCAAGGATCAATGAAATCAAAAAAATGAGCGATGAATATTTGACCAAACTGGCAGAGGCTGGAACGAATATAATGCACATCGGTGCTGAATCCGGCTCACAAAGGATGCTTGACCTTATAAAAAAGAATTGTACTGTGGAAGATATAATTGAGGTGAATCAAAAAATGGCACGGCATCCGGAGATTAAAACTGCGTATAATTGGATAGTTGGATTGCCTGGAGAATCACTGGATGATCTGCGAAAAACTCAAGAGTTGATTATGAAGTTGATAGAGGATAATCCCAGCATAGTTATTTTTACACCCAATAAATACCGTCCTTTGCCGGAAACCGAATTATATGATCTTGCATTAAAGTATGGATATAGCAAACCGACCCGATTGGAAGATTGGATTGAGATAGAAGTAGAAGGGGATTATAGGCCTCCGTGGTACACCGAAGAACTGGCTGATACGATAAACATGATGCAGGTAACCTCTTTTTTTATAGATAATAAGATTTTCAAAGTTAAAACCGGAGATACTATTAAATTTAAAATATTACGTCTTCTTGCTATGCTTTACACTCCTATAGCTAAATTCAGGTTTAGATATGGAATTTCAAGTATGTTAATTGAATATAAGATATTCCACTGGTTTGCCTCTGCCTTTCGAACACGATGAAATTCTAAGATATTTGAGGTAATTATTCATAATTAATTCTATGCAAGATAGGTTTAATATATGTGCGGAATAACAGGTATTTTTGCTTATACCGATACTCATAAAATATGGCCGGAAGAAAGCTTGGATTCTATGATTGAAGCTATAAAGCACCGGGGGCCAGACGGCAGCGGAAAGCACATTGAGCAGGGTTTTTTTTTAGGACATACCCGTCTTGCGGTTATTGATCTCTCGCCAGCCGGCCGACAGCCAATGTTTTCTGCAGACAAAAGGTATGTAATCAGTTTTAACGGGGAAATTTACAACTTTAGAGAAATTCGTGAGGAACTTCTAAATCTGGGTCATAAGTTTATGTCCAGTTCGGATACGGAAGTCTTGCTTAGTGCATGGCAGGAATGGGGTGAAGCGTGTCTTGATAAATTAAACGGTATTTTTGCCTTCGCAATATTTGACCGGTATGAAAAAAGACTTTTCCTTGTCCGTGACCACCTTGGAGTCAAACCATTATTCTACACAGTGCATCACGATCAAATATTCTTCGCTTCTGAACTCATGGCTTTATTTGGCCCCTTGAATCC
>CAYHXI010000101.1:0-3686 GCA_964360565.1 uncultured Methanosarcinales archaeon
CTACATTGCTGCAGCTCAAAAGAGTATCTAACATATGTAAGAATAGAGGTTTGTCTCCCAAAATCCTCATATTTTTACTCTTAACTCTAGAACTTGTTCCTTTTGCAGGAACAAAAGCAACAATTTTCGGAACATAACCAAATTTTCTAACAACATCTATTTTTTCAAAAACATCCAAGCCACTTCTCAAATCATTAAAAACTCTTCTTCCAGATTTATCAAAATGTTCTTTTGCTTTAATCATATATTTTTCAATTAATTCTTTATATTCTGGATGTCCTGGAAGGCCTCTTTGAATTTCATGAGTGGTTCCATCAGGGAAAACTAAATTAGGAAATTTTTCATTTCTTTGAATTTCGTAACAGTGGCCATTTCTTCCCCAACTGAGATTTGTGCTCATATCCATTCCTAAAATGTAAACTTCATCAAATCCTAAAAAATATGCAAATTGCAGAGCATCATATGCAACTGTTTTTCCCCTCCAAAAACCATCTCTCACAGGGTTTTCAGAAAAATTAATTATTTTTTGTGGATGTTTTTTAGGAACAAAATAAGTGTTTGAATCTTCCAATTCTGCAGGAAAAGTTTCACAAGCACTGGCAATTACTATTTTTTGAGTTTCATTTCCTTTTGTTAAGCGTTCAAACACTTCTTTGAAATTAGGATAGACAAATTTATCTGAAACTAGATTAAAAGAAGGTTGGAAACCTAACTGATCGAACATTAAGGGAGATAAATTAACTCCTAAAGTTACTTCATCTTTCAAAAAAGAAAGGTCTTTGTATGATAAACTAGGTCCTGTGCAAACAATAAATCCTCTTCTACCTTTAAATTGATTTTCTTGTTTTAATAAGTCCTCCAATCCAGTCATAAATCCTCCAATAATAATAATTACTGTTTAGTGAATGTATCTATATAAATTTTTGCTTTTTGGCCATAAATTTAATCACAATCAGATAAACATTTAAACCAACAAAGGTAAGCATCATTCATGCTCGCAGATAAAGAAGTTGCAAAAATAAAGGACGCTTTAATATCTCACACTAAGCCTTTCTTTTTGTTTCATGATGACCCAGATGGATTGGCAAGTTTTCTTTTACTTTACAGATTTGTCAAAGAAGGAAGGGGATACGTCGTTAAAGCTCGTCCGCAGATAACCAAAGATTATGTGAAAAAAATTGAAGATTATGGAGCAGATATTGTTTTTATTCTCGATATAGCCATGGTTGACCAAGAATTTATCGATGCAGTTAAAGTTCCAATTTATTGGATAGACCACCATCCTGTTCTTGAGCGAGAGAATGTAAATTACTTTAATCCTAGAAAAACAGTAGGAAATATTCCAACTCCCATAATGTGCTATCAAATTGTTCAGCAGGATTTATGGTTAACTGTAACGGGCTGCATAGGAGATTGGTATTGGCCAACAGAATTAGTTGAAGAATTTAGAACAAAGTTTCCTGGATTGCTTCCTGATGAAATCAAAACTGTTGAACAAGCGCTGCTTAATTCTCCTTTAGGAAAACTAATAAAATTATTCTCATTTAATCTCAAAGGAACAACAAATGATGTGTTGCAGTCGATAAAAACATTCACTCGAATAGAAAGCCCTAACGAAATTCTTAAAAGCGAAACGCCTAGAGGAAAATTTTTGTTAAAAAGATATGAATTGATAAACGAACAGTTCGAAAAACTATATTCTGAAGCGGTAAAGAAAAAAACGGACGACAAAATACTTCTTTTTACGTATCATGATGATAGATTGAGTTTGACAAAAGATGTTGCAAATGAATTAATTGCAAATTTCCCAGACAAAGTAATCATTCTTGGAAGAGAGAAAGACGACGAATACAGATGCAGTTTAAGGTCGGGGAAGAATATAGAGTTAGATAAAATTCTTGCAAAGGCTTTAGTTGGAATAGAAGGCTACGGAGGAGGGCACGAGCAAGCCTGCGGAGTTGCAATAAAAAAGCATAATTTCGAAAGATTTATCGAGAATTTGAGGAAAGAGTTGGAGAAGTGATTAAGTTCTAAACACAACCGGCTGATTTAAAATCCATTTGTTATTTGCATAAACTTCCTGCACGATTAGGCAGAGATTAGTTTTTCCTAAAGAATAAGATGATTGTTTTACTGTAATGTGATTTCCAACATGATTTTGAGGAACGATTCCGTAGATTTCTACTTGTGCTTCTCCCCCGCTAAGTCTTTCTATATTTGCAGTAGTTATGTATACTTGATTGGGAGAGACTAATTTTCCATCTTCAACTACCTCTAAAAGAGTTGGTTTAGAAACATTCTTCAAAGTTCCTGTAATAACTTTTAAATTTTCGTAAGGCATTTTAATATCTAAAATTACAAAACCTAATTAATAAATATTTATGTACTAGAGAACATATAATAGTAAAAGAACTAATTAATAGGACAATAGGTTCTTTTACTAAATAGTTGGCGACTCAAAAAAGTGTCCAATAACTTTCTTCGCCAACTATAACAAAATTCGCAAATAGTAGAACATGACTTGTTGCGAATTTCGAATATAACTGATTTCAAAAGGTACAAAATCTAAGGAAATCAGTCATATGTGAAAAGTACATACTAAACGTATACTATATTGATTGAAGTTAAATAATCAAGAAAAGTAATAAATTATCTAAATAGTAAAATCTATCAAAAAAGAAGAGGTGAATATATGGTAAAAATAGAAAGATTAAGCATAGAGTTAGCAGTATTGCTAATGATTTCTCTAGTTGCATTTGGCGGATTTATGAGCCTAGGTATATCTGATGATGGAAGTGATTCCAGCATATCGGATGCAGATGACGGCAATGAATTAACTGGAGATTGGAAAAAACCGAAACTTATTAAAAAAGTACAAAGAGAAGTAGCAAGAGCAGTTAAAAGAGAATCTCCTAAACCAGTTGTTCCAATACAACCACCAAAATGTAATCCTGCATATCTTAAGAGACCATCTGTTTGCCCTCAAATGTGTCGTCAAATGTGGCAATTAAAAAATAATGCCTGCACATACAATTCTTGCGGAAGCGGATGTGGAGTAGATTGTATAAGCACATTTTCATCAGAGACACAATGCAGAGAAAAAATCAATAAGCAAATAATACCATTACCAGTGCTTCCTCCACCAACTCCGAAACTTCCAATAAACATCATACCCTCACAACCTTCTCCAACTTGTCCTAGAGAATGTGCAGGGAAAGGTTCGTTCTGCCACAATAATAGGTTGCCAGCGTGTCCTAGCGAGACTTCTTATAAAGGACCAATGGAGAATCAAATTAAGAACATAAAATGCGCACACGTCTGCATACCTGTTCCTAAAAAGATTTGTTCAATAGACATAAAAAGCTGTCCTCCAGTAATATATACTGGCTTTAGAAATATGCTTATTGAAGGAGTTCCATCACCAAGAGGCGATTCTTGTTTGATAAATAAAGATCAAATTAGAAATCCAATTGGAGACTACTATTGGAAATTCAATGCGAAGTGTGGACAAGTCATAAAAAGGCAATAATTTTTTGTTTTTTTTTATTTTTTTACTTTTTCTTTTAAGTTAATTTTTGTTACTTGATTCTTGTAAACTACTACTTTTTCACCGAAACATTTATATATTAGTGTATATTCTACACTATTATCGGTGGCAAAACATCGACGGAGATGAATAAAAATGA
>CAYHXI010000101.1:3786-5714 GCA_964360565.1 uncultured Methanosarcinales archaeon
AAAGGAGCAAATTATGCATCTAAAAGTGGAGCAACAACTGCAATGATTACTGGAAAAGGAGAACCGACATTATTTCCTGAACAAGTAAGCAAATTTTTAGGAGTACTTGAAGAATACGATTTTCCTTTTGTAGAACTGCAAACAAACGGCATTCTTTTGCAGACTAAAAAAGATAAATACGACACTTACTTGAAAGATTGGTATGATAAAGGACTAAACACAGTCGCCATTTCAATAGTCCACTACGATGCAGAAAAAAACAGACAAATCTATACTCCCTACAAAAAAGAATACATTGATTTGCCAGATTTAATCAATCATTTGCACGACAAAGGATTCTCAGTAAGATTAGCATGCATAGGATTAGATGGATTTATCGACAGCAGCTCAGAATTAGAAAAACTAATTGGATTTGCTAAAGAACACAAAGTAGAGCAGCTCACATTCAGACCAGTGAACAAGCCAGAACAAAGCGAAAGTAAAGATACTTATGATTGGACTGCAAAACACCACTTGAAAACAGAACAATTAGAAGAGATTATTGGATACATAGACAAAAATGGAGTTGAATTATTAACTCTCGGCCACGGAGCAAAAGTCTACGACATCAAAGGACAAAATGTTTGCGTAACAAATTCATTAACAAAGCCAGAGGGAGAGGAAGTTAGACAACTAATCTTTTTCCCAGACGGACATTTAAGATACGACTGGCAATATGGAGGTGCGATATTAATATGACCACTACACTCAACACTATGAAAGCAGTCTATTGCTATTTTTTTCCAGAAGTAAGACCATTGCTCAAAGAAGTGCAGGATGGAATTCCTGAAGAAATGTTTTTAGTGACAACTCCTGCAAAAGAAGTTGAGAAAAAATTAGAGCATTTGTTCAATCCTCCATTGAACATTCCTTCAACGCCAGATGGAAATGTAAACCTCGACGAAATCCACGTTCCAATTCTTGAAAGAATAGTCAATGCATACACTCCTTTAATTCCTGCACTGAAAGAATTCACATACAAATATCCAACTCCAGGTTCTAGCGAAGGAATATACAAAGTAATTGCGAAATTGAGAGCAAAGGACGTTGATAAAATTTATATTTTAGAGGGAGAGTACGAAGGCTATCAAAATTATGCAGAAGATTTAGGAATGAAAGTAATTCAAGTCAATCTGGAAAAAACAAATCTTTCTGAATTAGAGAAAGGTTACTGGTTTATTTCAAATCCCTCAGCAAGAGAAGGCAACATAATTCCTAATGAAACAATTAACAAAATATGCAATTTAGGAAACAAAGTAATTTTAGATTTAGCTTATGTAGGTTCAACTAAAAAACATGAATTCGATGTGAGCAATAAAAACATAGAAACAGTATTTTTGTCGATGAGCAAACCTTATGGAGTGTTTAGATACAGAATTGGATTTACATTTAGCAGAGAACCAATTAATTCTCTTTATGGAAATAAGTGGTTCAAAGACCCTGTACGATTACTGCAAGGCTTAAAATTAGCTGAAGAAATACCTCCAGGAAGTTTGTACAACAAATATCGACCAATTCAAGAAGAAATAATCCAAGATATAAATAAGCAGTTTGGTTTAGCGATTAAGCCAAGCGATGCGTTTCTTCTTGGACATCTTGATAGAGAAGTTGCAGAAGACAAAAAAGAATTAGTAAAAAACTTTGCAAGAGGAAAAGGATACCGATTCTGCTTGACACCTTACTTCGAGAGGGAGGAGAGTGGAAAGTGGTTTGTAGAGAAATTCAGCAAAATTACTCGTCTGTTTCGCATACCTGAATTATTTAGCATGTTTTAGATTTTGTTAGGCAGGAGTTATTTGGAGGAAAAATTCACTCCTTTTTTTTATTTCAAATGACCTTCTGATAATCACGATAACTGAGACTACAAGCGACTTCCTTTCGAAAATAGG
>CAYHXI010000102.1:0-5669 GCA_964360565.1 uncultured Methanosarcinales archaeon
TGAAACTTTGCAAAAGTGAATCATAACCCCCCACTCGGGGCCTCAAATAAAGTATGTTTATTAAAAGGCACAAAAACAGTAATTGATGAAATTATTAAAATTTTAGGGGAAAAATAATATGAAAACCGATCATTTTCGCATGGAGATTGTTTCCGTTAAAAATATTTTAGTTCATGAAGAATTTGATTCTTCAAGAAGCGATGCTTTAATTGAGAAGTTTAAAAATAGGGGTATTTTAACTGACCCAATAATTGTAGCTTCACTTGGAAACGGTAAATATCTACAACTTGACGGAATGAACAGGTTAAATTGTTTCAAAAAATTAGGAATAAAAAATATTTTGTGCCAAATCGTTGATTACAATAATCAAGAAGAGGTTGTTCTTTCTTCTTGGATTCATCTTTTTAAAGCTAAGAAAAAAGATTTTTTTGATTATTTAAAAAAAGATAAAGGTCTTATTATAAAAAAAGCTCAAATTGATAAAATGGAGTCGAGATATATTAAGGAAAAAGATTACGGTAGGTTAGTAACGATCGTCGATAAAAAAGAAGGGACTTTTTTAGTCTATGCTGGCGGCGACTTTATCGAAAAGGTAAAAAAATTCAATTATATTGTTTCTTTTTATAAACATAATATTGGTCGTTCTATTCTTCCTTTTACTTTAACTAACCGTAATATCAGAATTTTTTTCTATGAACATCCTCATTTGAACTTTTATGAAACTCCTGATAATAATCTTATGGTCGCTTTTCCTAACTTAACCCCGCAACAGGTAATTGAATTAGTTCAAGCGGGTTCTATTGTTCCGGCTGGAATTACACGGCATCTTATTAAAGGACGTTGTCTCAATGTTGATATTCCCTTATCATTTTTTGATAATTCAAAATCTTTGGAAAAACTTAACGAAGAGCTTGATGAATTTTTGAAGAAAAAAATCGTCCGTCTTTACGAAGAAGCCACGATTCACTTTGAATAAAGATATTCTTAGCTTTATTTGATCTAATATTTTAAAATCTCTTTACAAAAAATCTTTAATAAATTAATTTTTTTCGTCCTAAATACTAGGGAAGAACAATAGCTCTATCACGTTGGGGAGTAATAATTGTTTCTAACAATATCTCGTTTCTTGGACTTATATCAACTACTTGCAATCCATATCTCTTTAACATTTTTAATATAATCTTTGATCTTGTAGTAGAAGTCGCTTTAACTTTTAGTGGCTTATCATTTTTTTGCGCTAAATCATTACAAAAGGAAAGAGCTTCCCTTGCTAAGGAGTTTCCGTTTCCCATATTTTGATATGCAGGGTCAACGTAAAATCTTTTGATTTCAACGACGTTTTCATCTTTAATCTCAATTCCTATCGTTCCAATAATTTTTTCTCCTTCCTTCAAAAAAAAGAAAGCCCCACCGTTTTGCAAATAAAAAGTATTGATATCTTCAAGATCAAAATCATATCTATTATTATATTTAAAACCCATTTGTTTAAGTGATTGAATAACAAAATCTTTAACTATTAATTGATCTTTTAAATAAAAAGGGGTTATTTCTATATTTTTATTTTTTGTCTTATCTTCATTCCTTGCATATATTTCCATCCACGGAGAAGTAATCTTATCAGTTGCTTTCTTAATTGTTGAAGAGATAGCATTAATTAATTTTCTTATATTATCAAAAAACTTATTATTTCCTAAATAAGCCAAAGGATAATTTAAAATTTCAATTTTATTAAATCCATGAATGTCAATTATATCTCTAATTTTTTCCGGCCTAAATCCATATTGATATGGCCAACCTAATAAATGAAGATTAATCAAGATCTCATCTCTTAAATGGGCTAATTTACCTGATAAGGAAAGGGACGTAATTTTTTCATAAAAATCAAAATTAGCTACCTTTAAAACTAATAGCCCATTAGGTTTGAGAACTCGTCTTAATTGTTGAAGATCTTCGGTAAAATGAGGTAAATTTTCAAATACAGTTAGGCAAGTAACAACATCAAAAGAATTTTCAGCAAAAGGAAGTTGTGGCGAAGCACCTTGGACTAAAGGAATATTAAGCTTACTAGATTCACGAGCAGTAATATCTGATGGATCAATTCCATATGCTTCCCACCCACGACTTCTAGCAATTTCTGGCAAAAGCCCAAGCTGTGACCCTATGTCTAATAAAATTCCTTTATGACCTGTTTTTTTCTCAATCCCAGTTAAAATTCTGTTATAAATAGGTATCCAAGACTTTTTCCATCTTTCGGCATAATCCAAATTTAGTTTTTCTTCTTCATATAAACGAAGTATTTCGTCAGCTTCAGGTCTCTCATCTCTATATACTAAACCACATTGATCACACCCAACTATAGTTGTTTTGTATCCTGTTTGGACCATGTCTGAAAGAGCTTTAGGTTTACGAACCCTCCATTCTCTAAAAAGAGTTTCTGGTGGAATAATGGGAGAATTTTTTGATGACTGGCAATCTTCACACGAATATTCTTTTGATTTATTTATTGACATAAATTTATACCCTATAGTATACACAAATATTAGAAAAAGTGCTTTTACAAATAATTGCTGCTTATTCTAAATCTAAACTTATGATACAATTTTAAAAATGTTAGTTGCTATAGTAATTTAGATTCACTCAGATATGGAAGCAAAAAAATATTTTATTATTGACTTTGATAGCACCTTTGTTAAGAGCGAAGGACTGGAAGAGTTGGCTCGAACCGCTTTAAAAAATAATCCAAAAAAGAATCAGATATACGAAAAAATAAAAGCAATTACCAACCTCGGATTGGAGGGTAAACTTTCGTTTGAGAAAAGCCTATCACAAAGACTAAAGCTTTTTAGAGGAACAAAAAAAGACGTTCAAACAGTTGCTCATTTATTTAAAAGAAAGGTCACTAATTCTATTAAACACAACAAACAGTTTTTTAAAACTTATAAAGATTCTATCTATATCGTTTCCGGAGGATTTAAGGAATTTATCATCCCGGTAATGAAAGCTTTCCGAATTCCCAACTCAAATATTTTCGCTAATACTTTTATTTTTGATAGGACGGAAAATATCGTTGGTTACGATCGGAAAAATCCGCTTGCTCAAGATAACGGTAAATACAATGCCGTTCGATTATTAGATCTAAAGGGTGAAATCTATATAATCGGTGACGGATATACCGACTATCAGATCAAACAATTAGGGGCGGCTAAGTATTTTATTGCTTTCACGGAAAATGTAACGCGGAAATCGGTTATAAAAGAGGCTGATCAGATTGCTCCTAATTTTGATGAATTTTTATATGCTAATAAATTTGACGCCTCTCTTTCTTATCCAAAAAACAGAATTAAGGTTTTGCTTTTAGAAAATATTAATCAAGAAGCCATCAAATCATTTGAAAAAGAAGGGTACCCGGTTGAATATTATGAGAAAACCCTTCCTCAAGACGAGTTGATAAAAAAAATAATGAATATCTCCATTTTGGGTATTCGATCAAGAACTAAAATCGATGGTAAATTGTTAAAAAACTCAAAACATCTGATTGGTCTTGGGGCATTTTGTATCGGTACTAATCAAATTAATCTATCTACAGCTTCTCAAAATGGAATTGCCGTATTTAATGCTCCTTATAGTAACACAAGAAGCGTTGTTGAGTTGATGATTGGAGAAATTATTGTTTTGATGCGCAACATTATTGATAAAAATAATTTGCTTCATAAAGGTATTTGGAATAAATCGACTGTCAATTCCCATGAAATCAGAGGAAAAACTTTGGGAATTATTGGTTATGGTAATATTGGTTCTCAACTGTCAGTCCTGGCAGAATCGTTGGGTATGAGAGTATTATTCTTTGATAAAATAGATAAACTTGCTTTGGGTAATGCAAAAAAATGCTTGTCTCTTAAAGAAATTCTAAAAGAATCTGATGTTATTTCCGTTCACGTTGATGGTAATCCTGAAAATCAAAATTTTATTAGTGAAAAGGAATTTCGATTAATGAAACCGGGGATTATTTTTTTGAATGCCAGTCGTGGATTTGTTGTTGACATTAAAGCTTTATCAAAATATATCAAGGAAGGAAAAATTGGAGGGGCGGCTGTTGATGTCTTTCCGAATGAACCAAAAAATAAAGGTGATCAATTTATTTCCGAGTTACAAAATCTTCCTAATGTTATTCTTACTCCCCATATTGGCGGCAGCACCGAAGAAGCCCAAAAAAATATCGGCGAATTTGTCAGTCAAAAAATAATTAACTATATTAATACTGGAGATACTATGCTTAGCGTTAACTTTCCTAATGTTCAACTGCCGGCTTTACACAATTCTCATCGCCTACTTCATATTCACAAAAATATTCCCGGCATTTTGGCGCAAATCAATAATATTTTGGCTAAAAACAATATTAATATTGAAGGGCAATATTTAAAGACCAACGAAGAAATCGGCTACGTGATCACCGATATTAATAAGAGGCACAATCATTCTTTTTTAGTGGAGTTAAAAAATATCAAAGATACTATTCGTTCCAGAATTCTTTATTGAATAAAAGTATTATTTTATAATATCCATTATGAAAGGATTTATAAATTTTATTAGAGAACGAGGGGTGATTGGATTTGCGGTTGCTTTTATTTTGGGTGGTGCGATTACAAAATTGGTAGCTTCTTTGGTCACGGATATTGTTAACCCAATTTTGGGAGTGGTTTTATCAAGGACAAAAAGTTTGGAAACAATGTATTTTAAACTTGGTCAGAATAAAATTCTTTGGGGTCATTTTGTAAGTTCATGTATTGATTTTTTAATCCTCGCTTTTGTCGTTTATTTTGCTGTTAAAGCTCTTGGCTTAGAGCGGATTGATAAAAAGAAAGACCAAAACAAATAAAAAAAGATGAGAACGTTTATAGTAGAAATAATATAGGCAAATGGCAGACCTTCGATAATCTTCGTCACTGGTTCGACGCGCGGCACGGCCCAATTACGATAATGGTTGATGAAACTTATTATTGAGAGAATGATAAACCATCCGGTAAATTTAGTTTTTTTAAACGAATAAACAAGTAAAAAAACTAAAGGTAACAGGCTATAACGCTCGTGCATTTTAGTCAAAAATAGAAATGCTGCAAAAGAAGCAATAAATAAAGCCATAAAAAAATCTTCGGTTATTTTTTTGCTTTTTATAAGACGTAAAATAATAAAGATATTAATTAACCCGACTATAAAATATCCAAAATATCTATAGGAAATATTTAGCAGGAAAGGAGCCGTATCTTTTATCCCTCGAAAACCCGCGATCAATACCCAGAAATTCAAAGCTCCGTTGGTGACATAAGGGAGACTCTGGGCCGCCAGTATTTTATTAAAATAAGTTTCATATGGGGATAAAGTAAAAGGGAGGAAAAAAAGATAAAAGATAATATTGCTGATAAATAGATTCATTATTGATTTTTTAAAACCAAATTTTTTTATGAATAAAATTGTATAAACCGGCAAAAAAATTAAGGCAGTTGGTTTAACAAGAAGCGCCAACGTAAATAATATCGATGAAACAATATCTCGCTTTGTATAAAGGAGAAAATAGACGGATAACATGACAAAAAAAATAGGAATTGAATCAATCTGCCCCCATAAAGCGCTGTTATAAATAAACGCCGGATTAAAAAGAATTAAGCTGACAC
>CAYHXI010000103.1:0-2236 GCA_964360565.1 uncultured Methanosarcinales archaeon
AAAAAAATAAAAGAGTTTTGCAAATAGATTCACCTCACTTCAAAGAAACAAAATTAGAAATCTTTAAATACCTCCACTATTTTCTGTTCAGTATGCCAAAAAAGAATGATAAACCAAAAGAAAAGAAAGTATCAGTTCTAGAAGGAGATTTAAAGAAAGAAGGTGTTGTCGCAGAAGAAAATTCATTCTTAGAGCCAGAGGAACACAAAGAAACTTCCGAACAATTAAGTGAAGAGATGGATTTGGGAGAAGTCGACACTGATGTCTACACTGAAGAAGGCAGAGAAAAAGAAGTTGAAGACGACGAGATAAGTGCAGAGGAAGAAGGTTTCATGGCTGGCGCAGAAGGCAAAGGAAGAAAGAAGCCAGCGCATCATCACTAATTTAATTTCTAAGAAATGAAAACTGAAACTTCAACCAGCAAATGGGAAGTATCCATAATGGAATTAGTTGAAAATGGAAAACCAAAATTCAAAGTTACAAAAAGACTTCCCCATATGTCTGTAGCTGAAACGAAATTTTTTGATTCAAAAGAAAAGGCAAAAGAACAGTTTGATGAATGGTTAAAATAATTCTTTCATTTTTCTTTCTAAAATATCTTTTAATTCTGGTTGACCATATATATACACATCTGGAATGTTTAGACAAATTATTTTCTTAGACAAGTACTCTTTAGGAAATCTTTTAGATATCTCAGTTCTTTGCAAATCCTCCATAACAATAACTGTATCTGCCCAATTCAACTGCGAGTTATTCAAAGGAGTTTCATTAAAAAGTCCTGCAGATTTAGTCTCGAATCTATCTTTAAACAATTCTTCAGCAAGTTTGCTTCTATTTTTATTTTGATTGCAAACAAATAAAACGTTCATAATAGCATACCAGTCATTCTGGAATATAAATCTTTTTAATCTCCAAACAACAATATTCTAATTATGGGGGAGATTTTAGACGGCAGAAGAGTAGCATCAGAGTTAGAAAGTTCTTTAGTGAAAGAAATAAAGCGATTGAAAAAAAGTAAAATAACTCCTAATTTAGCAATAATTGAAACTGTAAAAAATTCTTCCAACGAGTCATATACCAATAATTTAAGAAAAAAGTTCAAGGAACTTAAACTAAAAACTGAATTACACTCTTCAAACGCAGACAAGAAACACTTAGTTGATTTGATATTAGAGTTAAATGAAGACAAAGAAGTTCACGGAATTCTAGTTCAGTCTCCGTTGCCGAAAGAATTAAACCAGTACGATATTTATGATTTAATAGAGCCAAGGAAAGATGTTGATGGAGTCAATACATTAAATGCCAGAGGACTTAATTATGGCAGAGAATTTTTTCAGCCGTGCACTCCCAAAGGAATAATAACTATATTAGAATATTACAAAATCGCTGTAGAAAACAAAAAAGTAGTTATTTTAGGAAGAAGTGAAATTGTAGGCGCTCCATTAAGAAAAATGATGTATTATTTGGGTGCAGATGTTGAAAGTTGCAATTCAAAAACTCAATATTTGGAAGATAAAACCAGAGCTGCAGATATATTAATAAGTTCAATCGGCAAACCTTATTTCATAACTAAAGACATGATTAAAGATGGAGCAGTAGTTATTGACGTAGGAACAAATTACATCAAAAATTGTTTATTAGGGGATGTTAATTTTGAAGAGGTTAAACCAAAAGCCAGCTTTATAACTCCAGTTCCTGGAGGAGTTGGACCTATGACTGTTATAAGTCTCGCAGAGAATTTGGTGTATGCTGCAACTATTAACAAACTTTAATCAGAATTTAATCAGAAACCGACCTTTTCGCTCCTGTCCATTCATCATTTTCTTTTCTATACTGAAGGACATTAGATTCATTCTTAAACTGTCCTTCAGTATATTCGCCGGACTTTACTATTTGTAGAGAGTTATTAAAGTCCGGCGTTATAGGGCAGTCGTACCATCCTCGAGCACTCCAGGAGTCACACAAATGTACAAATGCAGCCAGAGAACTTGATGTTCTTTTGCCTGGCGAATAATCATCCTTTTCGCCTTCAGCATATTTTACTGCGTTCCAATGCTCTTCAGTTAGTGTAAAATTGTATTCCTTGGCTTTTTGTTCAACAAATGCCAGAGCAGTTTTCTTTTTGTCAGCCAGCGCAGGATTTATCTTGCAATTTCCTTCAGCATCTGTTTGATATCTCCAAGGTTTTTCTAAGTCATGCAAATATAGTGCAAGAAGCGCATCAGATAAAGAAAAT
>CAYHXI010000103.1:2336-5661 GCA_964360565.1 uncultured Methanosarcinales archaeon
TAAGCAACATTTAATAAATTATCTTCTGAATTAACATACTATGCAGCTCAAACAAACAACCGAAGGCAAAGCCAAAATATTAGTTTATTCGGCAGAGAAAATCAGTAGTGAGCTTCCAGTATTTTACAATCCTGTGATGAAGTTTAATAGGGATGTTTCTGTCGCTCTGCTTAAAGCTTTGGGAAGGAAAGATTTAATCATTGCAGATATTATGGCAGGAAGTGGAGTAAGGTCAATAAGATTTTTTAAAGAGCTTCCGAAAAGCATGATAAAAGAATTGCATGTGAACGACAGCTCAGCAGATGCTGTTAAATTAATCAAAAAAAACTTTAAGTTAAATAAAATCAAATCAAAAAATGTTTTCTTTGCAAACAAAGAAGCGAACAAACTTTTGCTGGAGATTGGAAAGGCAGACTATATCGACATTGACCCTTTTGGTTCTCCCAATTATTTTTTAGACAGCGCATGTAAAAAATTAGCCGACAAAGGTATTCTGGCTGTAACTGCAACAGACACATCTGCCTTATCTGGAACTTATCCTGAAGCTTGTTTGAGAAAGTACTGGGCGAAGCCTTTGAAAAATGAATTAATGCATGAAACTGGAATTAGAATTTTAATTAGAAAAGTTCAATTAGTTGCTTCTCAGCATGACAAAGCATTAACTCCTATTTTTTCTTATGCTTCAGAGCATTACATGAGAATTTTCTTTGTTTGCGAAAAATCCAAAACAAAAGTCGATGAAATTCTGAGAAAACATCAATTCCTTTTGTACTGCAAGCAATGTGGAGAAAGAAAAACATCTGACAAAAACTCAGCAATCTGCTGTAAAACCGCAATGCAATTCGCAGGTCATTTATGGACTGGCCAATTGTGGGATAAAAAGTTAGCGCAAAAAATAGATTTGCCGGACAAAATCATTCGCATAATAAAAGAAGAATCAAAAATCGACGCTCTCTGGTTTTACGACATCCACGAAATTTGTTCTATAACAAAATTCACCCCTCCAAAAAAAGACGAATTAATCAAAGCAATCAAAAAAAGAAAATATTTAGTTGCTGAGACGCATTTTACTCCGACGGGATTGAGAAGTACGATTGGGTTGAAGGAGATGAAGAGGATTATTGCTGACTTAAGTATGTAAAAATTGATGAATTAATTATAAATTACATATCAAATTTATTGTATCTTTGTGTTGATTTATTTCATTGATATTTCCTTTTTTAAAGTGTTTAATACAAAATCCTATTTCTAAGATTCTTCGTAATTCTGCTCTTAGAAGAAGTTGGTCAAATTCTTTCTTTTCTTTGAAAATATTAAGTATTTTTGCTGATGCTCCACCCCAAACTAATGCATCAACAACAAGTATTGCCAGCGCAAAATCTGTTGGTCTATAATATGGTGAGAAATCGATGATTGCAGGGGGTTTGCCTTTAGCAAAGAGTATGTTTCCTCCAATATCTCCATGAATTATTTGTTTCTTTAAAGAAATTGGTTTAAAATGTCGCATTAGTTTTATGGCGTAAGGTTTGATTTTTTTATGACATTTAAGCGATTCTTCTTCCCACACAATACTATCTGCTCTTGACCATGGATCATTTCGAGTTTTCATAAATTTTGGGCAATCAATTCTCCTTAAAACACTTTGAAATGTATCACAAACATCTATTTTATCATTCAGTCTCTTTTTGTAATGTTTGCCACTAATATACTTGTACGCAATCCACCCGTTTTCTACCCATTTATTCTTTTTTGATTTTATGTATTCGGGCAAACGAATTTTATTAGTTTTTATTTTACTAAAAGTTTCTGCAACCCATTGAGCTTCGGTTTTATTGTCAACAGGCTTTAACACAGTTTTTCCAACAAGATATGTTGTACCTCTACCTCCTTTTAATCGTCTTACTGTGCCCTTCAGACCAAATGCTTCAATAATCTTTTTAGGTAACATATCTCACATCAACCGTCTAATTGTATTTATGAATTCTTCTGCGATTTCTATTGTTTGTTGTGCGTAACGCTCTTCCGCATTTTTAGTTACTTTGTAAGTGAATGTTTCTCTTGCATCTCTGCTTTGGTCGTATTTTTCAGCAAGTTTGTAAGCTTCTGATTGAAAATCATCTAGAGTGAAGTTTTGAATTTTTGCAACTGTGCCAAGAGTTTTTTGATATTCATCATATAAATGTCTCGCCAACCTTTCTGTTTTGACTAGATAATATAGAATAAGTTGAGTTGTTATTGCGTGAACTCCCCTAACATCTTCTCTCAATCTAGTCTTGTATACTTTTGCAAGATATACGTGAACAATATAGTACATTGCATAGTATGCTGCAGAAACACATTCGCCATAATCATTGTATTTCTTTGAAACAAAATCTGTTTGTTCTTTTCCAGAAGATATTTCTTTAATTAACTTAGCAGTTTCCAGTCGATTTGCACTTCTTTCAATGTAAAACTGGGCGATTTGGTTCGCTTCATTTTCTTGAAGCTTTTTGATATCTCCAGATGAATTCAACTCTTTAATTCTCTTATCAGCAATGTTAATTTTGTTTTGTATTATTTTTTCAGTATTCATTTTATTAGCTCGTAATATTGTTCTACTCCGTAAAGAATCACGTGATGTTTTCCTGCTTCATTACCGACATTAAATTCTTTAGGATTTTTTATCATTTCTTTAAAGTCCTCTGCAGTTACAACAACAATGTTCTTTTTAATTTTTGTGTAAGTTTTAAACATAGAATTCTCTAGTTCTTTAATATCTTCTGTTTTGGGAGAGATAATCAGTAAATCTAAATCTGACTTTTTTGTCTGTTTATTTTTTGCGTAGCTTCCAAAAATCAGCAGTATAAAAAATCTTGTATCAACATAATTAAGTAAATCTTCCAGCATTATTTTTACCCACATATTACTTTTTAAAAAATCTAATTTAATTAAGTTCTCAATATAGACTAATGTTTCTTTCGACACTGATTCTTTTATTTTTAATAAATTCACTGGAGGAATTTTATTTATTTCAACAATTCCTTGTTTTAGAAGCTCTTGAACATTGCGATGGATTAAAGCATAAGGTTTTTTCAGCTGGCGTGAAAGAGCCCTAATAGTTGGAGGTTCATCTAAATGAGTAATAAAAAACTTCAATATTTCTTTTTGTGTTCCATTTAACATATATCCTCTAAGATATCAACTGATATCCTTTTGGATATATAAATGTTTTGATAAATTTAGAGATAAAATCCCTACTTCACAAACTGCTCAACATTCAAAAATTCTATTTCTTCTCTTGTTGATTTAAGGTCTTTAAATGTGAACTTTTGCATGTTTGTATCAT
>CAYHXI010000104.1:0-5607 GCA_964360565.1 uncultured Methanosarcinales archaeon
CCCCCCCCCCCCCCCCCCCCCCCCCCCCCCCCCCCCCCCCCCCCCCCCCACCCCCCCCCCCCCCCCCCCCCCACGCAAGTTTTTTATATCTGCAAGAGTTCACTATACTAATAATACATTATTAACTAAAAAAGGTGAATGATATGAACAAATGGCTAAGCGTTGAGTTATCATTATTATTGTTAGTTTCTTTGGTTGCTGGAGTTGGATTGTTTAGTTTAGGCGGCAGTGCTTCTGTTGAAGATTTAAGCGACAGCGCTGTTAATGATTTGAGTGGGTTTCAGACCGCTTCACCTTCTACAACTTCTACTGGGTTGTATAATGGACTTGGAGAGAAAATAATAAAATTTAGTGAGCAAAACGTTGCAGGTTTAACCGGTCAAACATGTTTCTATCATAAAAAAACTGGTAGTTATTATAGATTTAAAGTTACAGGATATGGTCCAGGAAATATTAATACTGGTGGTGTTGCTTTCACAAAAGAATATCCTGCGTCTCCTAATTGGTTCGGTGGCAAAGGAGGAAAATGCGAACGAATTAATTTAGATTTGAAAGGAACAACTCCTGTTTCAGAAATTAGAATATCTGGATTAAGAGTGGCAAGAAATCCAAACGTTTACAATACTAAGTTTGATGTTGTATTTGCGAAACCAACACTTCCAACTCCTTATCCTGGGACTCCAACTCCCACACCAACTCAACTTTCTGATTTCACAAGCACTCTTTTGGCTGGAAAACAGGTTCAGATAAGATTGGATGTGGGGGATGGAATTCGCTCTCTTGGTGTAGCTGTTACCTTTTTGTATAATCCTGTGAAAAGTGAAGTAACTATAACCTCTAGTAATCCAAATACTGGAAAATTAGAGTCTCAAATTGAAAAACATAGTAAAGAAGAGATTATTAAAGAGTTCAGTAACTTGATTTTTGACAGTAAAACTCGTACTTTTAAAGGTGTTTTTAACTCACGTTCTGTTTCAGGAGTTTACTCTTTAGATGGTTCGCTTAAATCAACTAATTGCGCAAGTCTTGGCGGTAAATGTGGCGCACCCGGATTAGTTGGAGTTAAAGTAATCCTGGGAGCTGTTGACTGTCCATCTTCATGTTATGGCGGAGCCTTAGTTCCAATTACTCCTTATCCTGGGACTCCAACTCCCACACCAACTCAACTTTCTGATTTCACAAGCACTCTTTTGGCTGGAAAACAGGTTCAGATAAGATTTGATAAAGGTGAAGGAAGCCAATATAATTTAGGGATGGTTCAGAATTTACTGTATAATCCAGCAACAGGAGATGTAACTGTAAATACAATAAATCCTAACACTGGACGAGGTGAAACTAAGACTGAAAAAAATAATAAGCGAGAAGATATTATTAATACTTTTAATAGATTTATTTTTGATGCAAAAACACGCACTTTCAAAAATGCAGGAAATGAAATTTTTTCAGGAGTCTATGCTTTAGACGGTTCGCTTAAGTCTACCGTGCCGACTACTCCTTCAATATCGTGTACTGATTCAGATGGTGGAAAAAATTATGATGTTAAAGGTGTCGGTAAAGGAATATATACTGGAAAATCTTCCTCAGATTATTACATACTTCTTGGTATAGAACCGAATCCTGCTGTTGCTAAACGATCATCAGATTCTTATGATACATTTGTTGATCATTGTCTTCCAGATAACAAACAATTAAATGAAGCATACTGTGAAAATAACAAACTTACAGCATATCCTTATCAGTGCCCCAACGGTTGCAAAGATGGAGTGTGTTTGAAACCATCTGAACAAAAAGATGATGTAAAATGCGTATTTGTGAATTCCTCCGATAAAGAACAGAAATGTTATTCTGATGATGGCAAATTCACTTGTTCAGGAAAGGGCGCTTGTATAGTAACTGTTTCAGGTGAATTTGGCAAAAAATTAACTTGGAAGAGCAGTTGTGGTGGTTATGCTTACACAACAATTGATGGCAATAATGAATATGCTGAGTTTAAATGCACCACACCAACTTCCCCGCCCCAACCAACTAAACTCGATCTTAGTAAAATCACCGGGCCTTCTTTTGGTTTTTTATTTGTGAGCTATCATAATGAGGCACTTGCACGAGACTTGTCAAACGAGGTTGCGAATTCAGGATTGCCTCTAAGCGAAGGAGTAATAAAAGACATATCTCTCGATTATTTTGTTAACAAGAAAATGAACTATGTTCTTTTGAATAAAGATGGAAGCAAACGTGTAGTTTTAGTCCACAAAAATGCTCCTGCAGAAGATTTCAGCAGATCAAAAGCATTGTATGCTTATTATAATTCATTGCCTGGTGTTGTAGCAAGATTTTACTTTACACAAGACGCTTCGCTGAATACTTTATTCGACTTCAATCCTAAGTAATTACTTAGGTTTTTTTCTTAATTTCCGCACACAAACACACAATGCCCTTTATGATAAGGTTCTAGAATTATTTCTCTTCTAAAATATAATATGCTCCTCTATAAGTTCCGACTTTTCTAATATACTTGAATTTTGCTAACTCATTTAAATCTTTTATTGCAACTGGTAAAGATACATTATTCATGTTTGCGTAAGTTTTTGATTTAAGGGTTTTATTTTGTCTTAAGTATTCAATAGCTAATGTTTGCCTAGAATTCAAATCTTTCATTCCTTCAATTGGTTTAATCGTGCTTTTAGCATTTCGTAAGACCACAACAAAAAATCCTCCTTCAAAATTGAATTCTGGGTCACGAAGACCTGATTTTCTCATTTCATTTATTATTTTTGGAATTCCCGTTCCTAGACCTTCAACAAATTTACAATCACGAAGCAATCGATAAGTTATTGGATTTCTTCGTACTGACCTTTTTCCAAAAAATTCTGCTGGCAAACCGTCAGGCAAACCGCCAGGATTTGATATTTCTATTCTATCATCAAATATGTTTATTTGAATTGCATCATAGCTGAAATAATCTCTATGAACTACTGAATTAACCACTGCTTCTCTTAAAACAGCGTGTGGATATTCGTCAATCTCTACACGTTGAGGAGAATCCTGCGGTATGATTAATCTCTTTGAAATGTGCTGCTTGATAAAAGAAAGGGTTTTTTCTATATTCTCAATCGGGTCAGATATAAAATCTTTTTGTGCAATAATGTTTATGGGTTGTATTCCTTCAAACTTAACAACTCTCATCTCATTTTGTGCAAACCATTTGTTTGGTTCTTTAGAAAAGAATAGCGCGGTAACATTCTTTAGTTTAACTTCTCCATTAATTTTTCCCAGCGTATTGCTAGAAACAAAATCTTTGATGGTGTTTGATTTCAAATAATTATCTAAATCTCTTTTCTTGAGATAATATTTTATTTTATCTTCATCTAAATCAGATAATTTTGCTTCAGATTCTTGCTCATCGAAACACATTATTTGTTTATTTTTAAGAAAATCAAATAATGATTGGCCCTCAAGTCTTTTTGTTGTGCTGCCTATTCTTACATAGATGACTCCTTTGAAAGTGTGGGCGTTTTTGTCATTTGCTCTATTTACTTGGACTGCGAGAATTTTTTTATCTTCAATACTGAATTGATTAGCAGATATGATGGGTGCGGAGTGCACTGCTTGATTTGCATTAGAAATATCTTGTTGAAATTTATCTAGATTGCAAGTTAATCCTTTTATTTCTCCTTTTTTATTTACTCCAAAAATAAAATATCCTCCATCAGTATTTGCAAACGCACACAATGTTTCAGAAATCTCTGAGTTGGAAGGACAACCCTCTTTAAATTCAACTTCTTGACTTTCTCCGTTCTTTATGAGTTCTAATATTTTGTCATTTTTCATTTTACTTCAACCCATTTAAGTTAATTTAAGTTAATTTAAGTAATATTTAAGTAATTTAAATAGTTTTCTATTTTTCGCACCATCAAACAATGCCCTTTATGATAAGGTTCTAGAATTACTTTGTTTTATTGAAAATTTTGTGGTTTAATACCTCGCCCTTTAGGGCGAAATTTTCAATTCCGAAAACCGAACAGTAAATACCCTGACCTTTAGGTCGGGGATGAGTTCGGTTTTCGTTATTATTGAACTTCTTGCTCAGGGATGGACATTTGAAGAGGTATTAAAGAATTATCCTCAATTAAAGAAGGAGGATATTCAAGCAGCATCGGAGTATTATTCTCATTCATTAAAATTAGAGACTCTTTATCCGATTGAAGCATGAAATTTCTAGAATAGAGGGCTTTGAATAACCCCTGTTTACATCGATATTCAAAGCAATCTTATGAGGAGTTTGACTATTTTCTGATGGTTTTTCAAACTCCTCAATAGAATAAACATTTTATTATGACACTCGTCATTACATTTTTATGACATTTGTCAGGAAGATTTATAAATAATCCTTACTTAAAATTCAGTATGAAGCTAGATAAGCACATTATTGCATTAAGAGAAGTAATTGATGAAATAAATTCTGCTCTAGAAGATGAAGAAGGGCTAATAAGACATCAGCGAAGATTAGCTTTGATGATTTCTTTAGGAATGGCTGAGTTGATAGAAATATATTTTCACAAACTACATATTATGAAGGAAGGTTCGCGCATAAAACATGATTGGTTGAAGAAAAAAGACATTAAAGAAATCCTTTCAAATCAAATAACTTCTTCTATAGATTCTGTTGAAGAGATAAATGAATTATTAAAGATTTGCAAAAAAGTAGAGGATCGAAGAAACGATATTGCTTATTCTTCTCCTCTAGATGAAGAGGATTTGCTGAAAGAAGAAATAAATGACTTTTTTAAGCTAAAGGAACTAATAGAAAAAATAGTGGGAGTTGTTGAACTATGAGTGAACAAGAAGAAAGATTTGCATATGCAATTTCTTTTATGTCTTATCTGGCAAAAAATATCGATGAATTAAAAGATGTAGTTGAAACCGTTATTTTATATGGCTCTGTAGCAAAAAATCAATCCACCAAAGATAGTGACATAGATTTATTTATAGATTTAAAAAAAGAATCACAAAATATTAGAAACAAAATTATTCTTATTAGAGACAATTTTTATGCTAGCAAAGAATCTATAATATTTAAACTTTTAGGAGTTGAAAATGATATTAGTCTTAAAATAGGCAAGCTTTTTGAATGGCCTGATTTGCAAAGGAGCATATTGAGTGAAGGTATTGTTTTGTTTGGCAGAGTGCAGTTAAAACAAAAACCAGTTGGATTAGAACACAAAATCCTCTTTTCTTGGGACTCTGTAGGAAAAAACAGAACTGCTTTTTTGAATAGGTTATATGGATACACAACTAAAAAAACAAAGTACAAAGGTTTTCTAGAGAAATGGTCCGCTCAAAAAATTGGCAAAAGTTCAATACTTATTCCAATAAAATACAGACAAGAAATGATAGATTTAATCAAAGAATATAAAGTGAGTTCTAAATCTGTGGAAGTATTTTGTTGATGTCACTTCGGGGGGGGGTTACGCAAGTTTTTATATTAGAAGTGTTTTAATACGTTCTGAGATAGTTTTCTATCTTAATCAAAATAAAAAATTGCTGAGTGAGTTGAGTTTGGGACAGGATTGATTAATTTTTATGTTTTGTTTTGTAAAAGTTGAAGAC
>CAYHXI010000105.1:0-5601 GCA_964360565.1 uncultured Methanosarcinales archaeon
TAATTTCAATGAAAAAAAATTTGCAGTTGTTGTTAAAAAGATTATAGACTCTAATAATAGAATGTTTGAAGAAATGATAGAGTCATTAAAGAAGTTGATGAGTGTAAATAGAGAACAAATTAACGGCAGACATCCTCTTTTAATTTTCAAGAAGAATATTGATGTAGATAATATAAATAAACATTCAATCTTGCGGGATGAATATAAACGATTATATTTGAGAGAAATTAATGAAAGTGAAGTTGACCGAATACTTAAAGAAAAATTTTTACCTCCTGAAATAATATCTAGGTTTATAAAAAATAACTTGATAGAAAATTCTGAGCAGTTAGTTAAGCAAGAACCAAGATTTTGGGCTAAGAAAATAATTTTCAAAAACTTACCTGAAGTTTTTAATATTCTCAATCAAGATAATTCTTATCAAAAACAAGAATTCATAATAGAATCCATCTTGAAATGCGATGGAATTCCTATTTTGGCACACCCTTTCTTAGAGTGCCCCACATATTCTGAAGAAAAAAACAAAAAATATAATGAGTTTGTCAATGAATTAATATCTAAAAAATTGGGCGGATTAGAAATATATTACTATTCTGGACAAGGAACATCATCTGAATTGCAGAAAGAATTTAATGAAAAATCAGAAAAACTCTGTAAACAAAATAATCTAATGATGACTTTTGGCACAGACTGCCATGGACCTAAAAGGGGCGACGAGTCTAGAATATTTTTAGGAAGATTCGGAGCAGTTAAAAAAATACAGTTTAGCTAATTTTTACTGCAAGTACTTGAAATGCGCTGATCTGACTTCTTCTGCCAGGATATGTTAATTCTCTAAACTCTTTCAATCGCCAATGATTTGGTAAAATAGATTTTAAAGATTCTGCGCTAAAATGAACTCTAGTTATGCCTAATTTTGGAATAAATATGGTGTCAGAATCCAATTCGACATATTCATTAGGTAAAATCAATCTACTTCTAGTAAGAATATAAACTGCCCCTCCAATATTTAATGAACCATTCCAAGAGTTCAATAACTTGCCAGCATATTCAAAAGTTCCCTGTTGAAGACTCATATTTGATATTAAAGTATTAAATTTTTTGTTTGGGAAAGAATGATTTATTTGTTCCATATCTCCTTCAATCAAGTTATTTTGGATTTTTTCTTCCAGTAAAGTTTGTTCACTAATCCGAATCGCTGAAGAAGAACAATCTAGTCCATATATGTCTAACAAACCGCCATCTCTCAATATTTTCAGTATCTTACCATCCCCACAACCTAAATCTAATATTGCTTCTCTAAAATATTGATTATTTTGTGTAAAAAATTCTGAAAAAACATTCACATTACCTTCCAAATTAAGACTTGTTTGTGAATAATATTCTTCCCAATGTTTTTTTATATTTTGATCCATTTTTTAGCCCTTTATCTTGAATTCAGTTCATGAATTAGATTCTCAGTTAACGAGTCTCTATTTAAAAATCTGTTTTTAACTTCTGATTTTATCACTTCAAAACCTGCACGAACCATAGTATCATATTCTTGTTCACTCAAATCATGAATGAAGTCTAAAAGTCCAGATGAATTAAATTTGTAATTAGAATAGTCAAAAAAAAGTCGACCATCAATAAAACTAGCAGGATTAACATATTTTTCTATTCCAGGCATTCCTAAGTATATAGGAACCGCCCCTGAATTGTATACATCCCATAATTTCTCAGTAAAATAGTTCTCCAATATTGCGTTTTCCAGACATAAAACAAAGTTATACTTATTTTCTCGGATGTGTCGCACCTTAGCTTTTCTGAAATTCTCAGATCTTCTTCCTGGAGCTCCAGGCACGCCATATTCTTTAGGCCATTCTTCTCCAAAAACATGAAATTCAGGATACATTTGTTTCATATCTGAAACAATCTTTCTTCTCAAGGGATACAAAGATAAAGAACTTATATTTCCAAAAATATGTGGCTCGTTACCAATTATTCCCTTCCCACAACGTCCATAAAAAACAACAGTTCTATTCTGCAAGTCTTTTACTTCATTGTTGCTATCGTGATGTGGCTGCCAAAAATATAAAGGATGTGGAACAATATTTCTGCTATTAGCAGTATTACAAATTATGCTGTAAACTCTGAAAAAAGATAATCTAAATTCTGGAGAATATTGTCTAGTATATTTATCTTCAACAGGCGGCTCATGTATCAAAAAAATAGTTTTATCAGGATTATTTTTAGGATTATGAATATTTTTCTCAATTATCAAATCTGCTTTATTTGATTGACTTACTAATGAATGACCTGACTTGATTATTTCATCCCAATCAATAAACCTAGGCAATTTAGGAAGGTCTACATAGATTTTCATTTATCTGCCCTCTTTACTTTTTTTAACTCTTTCAGAATTTCTTCCAAATTAGTATCAAAACCAATATCCAGTATTTTCTTTGTACAAAGTCCTGCTTGCTTGGCATCATCAATAAATCCATATTTATGTCTTGATATTTTTAAAGTATAAAACATTAAAGCAGCAGCAATTAATTTTTTTTCAGAAATTTGTTGAAAGTTACTTAAATAAATTTTTCTTTGCTCTTCAGAGTTGCAAATTCTTATCAATGGCCTAAATAAATCGTATTCTTGAGGAGCATAATCTATTTGTTCTAGATCTATTATCTTTATTATATCTCTTTCTTTGAGAAGATTCATATAACTCCAGTCTCCGTGAGTGAAAAAAAGATGGTCTTCGAGAGAAGTATCTTCAAAAACCTCAACTAATTTTTTTATTTCTTCTCCTAAGTACAACCTAATAGTATCTGCATTATTTTTAATTTTTTCAACAGTTCTGTAAAACTGTTGAGCGTTAACTTGTTCTCCAACAAATAATCTGTGAATTTTTGCAATTTTATCCACTTCAGAATCTTCCAGAGGAGGTCTCAATTCTACTCCAAGCATATATTCAAAAAGCACAGCATTTTTTCCAATCGCAACAACTTCAGGAATATTTAAACCTAATTTTCTTCTTTCTTCAAGTTCTTTTTTCAGTTGATTAAACTTATAGGACTGAAAAACAGGATGAAGAACAAATTTATTCGAAGATACAATTACATAAGGAGAAATTCTATTTCCTTCATTAGATTTCAAAGGATAACACTCTTTTAAGTTTTCAAAATACTTAGGATCAATTCCTTCTTGAAGTTTTTGAAAAGAGTTCATTTTACAGTTCGTTAAATAATGCAATATATTGGTCAAATATTATTTTCCAGTCGAATTTTTGGCAAGCCAATCTTCTTGCATTTTTACCCATTTTAAGTCTGAGTTCAGCGTTATCTATTAACCTTACTAAGTACTGTGCAGCGGAAACAAAGTCAGATTCCTCCACTAAAAATCCTGAATGGCCAGCTTTAATTATTTCTGCAACTCCTCCTACAGATGTGCCTATGGCTGGAAGTCCTGAAGCGGACGCTTCACAATAAGACCTTCCCATAGTCTCTGTATGTATATAAGATGAACCTCTTTCATATTTCCTCAACAAAACTGGCAAGTGAAGGAAAATATCTGAGTCTTTGTAGAAATGAGGCATATCTTCTATGCGCTTTGAACCTGTGAATTCTACAATTCTTCCTAAATCTAATTTATTTGTGAGATCTTCTAATTTTTCTCTCGATGGACCATCTCCTACAATTAAATATTTTAGTGATTTTTTTGTTTTCTCTGAAGCCAGCTTGACAGCTTTCAAAGAATCATCTATTCCTTTAAATTCAACTAATCTGGCCACAGTTATTATTTTTGTAACATCATCATTTACTTGTTCTGTGGAAGGACGGAATAATGAACAATCTACTCCTCCGATAACTTTTACAACTTTTTTTTCATCAACTCCTAAGTCCAGAGTTCTTTTTCTGGAAAATTCACTGTTAACTATGAAATAATTTACGTGGCCATTTATTAATTCAACCAACTGTCTTCTACTATCTTCTAAATGTTTACTTTTATCTGATTCTTCTCCAATCCATCCTGCAACAATATCATTGCCCCCTGATCTTACAATTATGCGAAGATCAGGAATTTCTTTTTTGATTTCTGCAAGAGCAGGAAGCCAAGTGGGACTATTAAGATAATAAATTGTGTCTTCAGGAGAAGAATGGGCCAATATATACTTAACATCTTTAGAGAAATCTCCAGTCAGAACTATTTTCAAATTTGAATTTTCTATTTCTCTTCCAGAGTTGTCAACCAGTACATGATCTTGTTCTTCACGAGGCGGGGCTGGGATGCCATCTGTTATTATTTGCTTGATTAAAATAGAATCTATAGGATATTCTGAATTATTTGTAAATGCTCTAGCAAATTCATATGCATGAGTTTCCATTCCTCCAATATGATTTGAAAATTTTGGAGAAATAAAACAGATTTTCTTTTTCATTAGAACTCTCCGAATTCTTTCAGTAATTCTTCAACAGAAGCTCCTATATTAATCATTTCTTTTATCTTTTGCTCTGAAGAATAATTTTTTATTGCTTTTGCTAATACTTCAGATTCGACTGTTTTGGGAATAACTATTACGCCATCATAATCACCCAATATCAAATCTCCTTTACAGATTGTTGCTTCTCCAACTTTAACTGAAATATCTGTTTTATCCACAATTCCTTTCTTTTTAATGTCTCTTGCATAATTATTTCTGGCAAAAACAGGATATTGCATTTTTATTGTTTCAGAAGTATCTCTAGTTACACCATCTATTATTGCTCCTTCAATCCCTTGACGTTTAGCTAGAGTAGACATTAACTCTCCAAAAAAAGCACAATCTGCAAATCCATTTGCAACAATTAATATCTCTCCAGGAACTAATTGCTCTAGAAAGATTAAACCTTTGTATACTTCTCTGTAATCTTCTTTTTCAGTAATTGATTTTAAAGTCATTGTTCTTGCACGTCCAAAAATTTTTGCTTCAACAAAATTAGGTTTTATTTCTATTGGCAATAATTGATTTGAGTATCCGATATCTTCAAGTATATCTGATAATAGGGCGGTTGATAATTTGTTTTTGTATTCTTGCATTTTATTTTTCTCCACGTAAACCATTATGAATTATTTTAGCAAAATCAAAATCTTCTTCAGTGTTTATATCAATACTTTCCAATAAAGGAATGTTGAATAAAATAGGATTAACTCCTATTCTGCTTTGAGTTCTAAGAAGAGCTTCTTTTCGTATTAAGTAAAGACTCATTGTTTCTATTGTTGTATCTTTCAGATCGAAACTGTTAGGTATGTTTGAAGGATCATAATTTATTGGTTTGTCATCTGAGTTCCACAAATACAATCTCTGCTTAGAAACTCCAAATAAAGAATCATTTGTTCTTGAACGTACAAGTTCATAAATTGCTTTTTCTATTGTTTTTCTTGATAAAAATGGAGCTGTTGGTAAAGCTTGAACATAAATATCTGCATCTGGAACTCGAGATGCCTCATGCAATAAAAGTTGATTTCCGTTTGTTTTATTTGATGCTAATTCAGCAAGTCTTCTAAGTTCAAAATGATTTCTTCCAGTAGCTAAAGAAAACACTTCATCAGACTCAGTATCTAAATAAACTTCATCTACAT
>CAYHXI010000106.1:0-5400 GCA_964360565.1 uncultured Methanosarcinales archaeon
TATACATAACCCATGGAATCCTTTCTTTATAAACTTTTCTTTTCGCTTTAGCTCAGAAGAGGAACAAAAGTTTTATAAACAATTGAGAAAGAACTGAATCTATGGTCATAGTACAAAAAGGTAGAGTTGGAATAAAACCCACTGGAGGAGTATATTTATCTCACAGAGGCAAAAGAATTTTTGAGAAAGGAAGCGCTCCAGCGATGCCAAACATAGCGAAAGATAAAATATCTGCTGTAGAAGCAAAATTCGGAAACTATAAAGTTAAAGTTTTTGCCAGCACAGTTGCAAATATTCTCGATCCTAAAACCAAAAAATATTCTAAAGTAAAAATAAAAACTGTAAAAGAAAATCCTGCTAACAGACACTTTGTTCGACAGAATACTTTAACTAAAGGTGCAATTCTAGAAACTGAACTCGGCAGAGCAAGAGTAACCAGCAGACCAGGACAAGACGGAACAGTTAACGCTGTGTTGATTGGGTGATTCTATATTTTACTCACTTAAACTGAAAACTATTTTTTTACCGCAGCCTCGAATCTCAGCTTCTAAGTTTTAACGTATGTCTTTGGCTGCAGTAATTCTAGTGCCTCTGGCAAATACATAAAATATAGATCTTCAGCTCGAAGAGCTGACTAAAATTTCCGCTTGCAAGAACAACAGAAAAAACATTTTGCACATACATCTAGCAAGCGGCAAAAATTAAATATTTCTCTGCGTTCATTATTTTTTAATAGAATCCAACAAATACTTAAATTCTTTCGCCTGCTGAACTGCATCTTCTAAAGCGTTGTGGGATAATTCTCCATTTCGCATGTTTAATTGTTTAATGCTGTAATCTATATTTTTATTTAGTCCTCTTGAAAATGAATTGATATCTTCTCCGCTGAATCCAAAAGGATTTCTTCCTAGAAAGCTGTTGAAATACCAAGAGATATACATTCCATCAAAAAGAATCGGTGCAGCTGCAATTATTGGTTTGTCTCCTTTTGTATTTTTCTTAATCCACACTTCGAAATCGTGCATAGCTTCTTTTGGAAACACTCCTTCTTTATCTAGTATGTTAAGAACGTAATTCGGATTAAATTTTTCGCAGTTAGGATTTAATTCCTCTCCAAACAATTCTCCCGAGTATGACTTCAAGCAATGCAATCCTTTTGAACCTACTTTCAGCGCTTCTAAATCAAACTCAAAAGAAACTGGCTTCAGCTCTCGATAAAACTGTACATTAATATCATCAACCAAGCATGCTCCTACAGAAAGCATTGAATATCTTCCTGGAACTGGTCCTGATGCTTCGACGTCTACTGAGATGTATTTTTTCATATTGTATTTATTATTTTCTCCAGTTCTCCTATTGCATGATTAATTAATGCAGTTTCTTTTTCGTCTTTGGTAGAATATTTTTTCAGCTCTTCAACTAATTTAGGAAGAACATAATTTATGCTTTGATGAACTGTTTTTAATGCAGGATAGATTTCTTTCCCTAGCTCAACTTTAAATGAAGTAATTTGAGTAACTATTTGTCCTTCTTTCAGATTAACAATAATTTCTTCTCTAGGAACTTCTTTGCCAGTGAGCTGTGAAAAACGCCATTGCTCATAATCTCTTATTGATTCAACGTCTTTTGAAGTGACACTAACAGGATATCTTACTTCTATACATAACCTCTCTTCTTCCTTTCTAATTTTTGCTCTGAATTTTTTTGGTTCTGTCATTTTATTCCTCCAAATGTACGCTGACACCCGGATTTGAACCGGGATACCCTTGCAGGAAGTGGATTAGCAATCCACCGCAGTACCAGATTGTGCCATGTCAGCATTTATTGCCAATTTCAAATTAATCATGAATTCATACTGTTTTTAATCATTTCTATGATTTTTCACATGAACCGGGATAACTCACGAAAACCATAGTTTTTGTGAGTCTCAAAAAACTCTCATATATTTCCCTCAGAGTTTTTTATGACCTTGCGGAAAGTGGATTAGCAATCCACCGCAGTACCAGATTGTGCCATGCTGGCAATATAACAATTTACTCTAAACAGTTATTTCTTTAAAAGGTTTATTGAAAATGAGTTGTCTTTATCTAATCCAACGCTTTTTTAGCATACTCTATCACTTCAGAATCTTCATCTTTTGCTTCGCTTATTTTTTTAATTAAACTAATAGAATCTGCAGTATTTATTTCTTTTAAAGAGTCAACAATTCTTTTTGAAATCACAAAATATCCTTCTTCGCCCAGTGCTTGATTAATTCCTATGTATGCTTGAGTTAATTCATTATCTTCATCAGAACTTCCTGCATTGTACAATTCCTCTATTTGCTGAACTGCTTTATTTGCAGGAAGATGAGTTGTGCCTTCTAAATAAAGCAAAGGTTTTGCAGGCAGATAATTTTGTTTTAACACATCGATTGTCTTTTGTGCAATTTCTTCATTCAAAGAACTCCAATGCGAAGAATAATATTTCAAAAAGAATAAATTGCCTGATTCTAAGCTCGATTCTGCAATTTTGTTCAGAGAAGAATTATCATTTTCTGTGGCTTTTTTTATTTTTTTCTCAAGCTCATTTTCTATGAATTTATCCATTACTGAATTTTGACAGGTTCCAACATGTTTAACTAACAATCCATAATCAAAGTAATGTAGCATATCTTCGAGTTCATCTTCGTGAATTAAATGTGTGAATGAAATTTCTCCTCCATTTAGGCTTTGTTTTGAATTTAATATTTCAAAAAAAGATTCTGTAGATTCTTCAGTATTTATCAACCCCATAAAAAGCAAGTATTCCTTGAAACCTATTGGATCTTCTTTAGATACACTTTTAATTTTCATAGGATCAATCAGAGAATTTAGAACCGCCACATTTCCTGATTTTTTAACATTGTCAAATAGCTCCTCCAATTCTTGTTTAGTCATAATTGAATCTTTTATAACTTTATATTTGATGAAATTTGAGAAATGTTTGTTTAAAGTTCTAGTGAACGCCGCTCTAGTTTCTTCTGATCCCGTTAAATTTATGAATTTATAACTATTATTAAGTATGATTCTATACAACTCTGTTTTCATATAGCCTCGCATATCCTGATGTTGCACTCTAGGAAAATAATCTATCCAATCTCTCACGTGTTTTGTTATTGTTTCCTCTAAATCTGAAAATTCAGCAGTCTCATTTAAATCAGTCTCTTTCAAAAGAGTGAGAGTTTTATCAAAAATATCTGAATGCACTCTAACAAAGCTGTAAAAAAGATAGGGAGTTTTATCAGGAGGAAAAAATTCACTGTATCTTTTACTCAGTATCATTTCTTTCAATAAAGTATATGTATCGCGCTTAATAGCAGGAGCGTTCGTTAATCTTGCGCTTTTAAAAATCACATCAACAAAAGGATTTCCATCACTAACAAACTTTTGTTTATCTGAATAAAAATCTAGAATAGATTTGGTAATTTTTGCGTGAAAGTCTGAATTACTTTCAAATATTTGTTTATCTGCAACATTATCTTCTATTGTTTTGTATGCTTCAACATAATCTTTTGTAGCGGAATCAGTTAGAGTTGTTTGAAGATTCAAATGTTCATCTAGAATTTTAAGCAACTTTAAAGAAGCTTCAGATTTCTTATCTTCTTTCATTCTTTTCACAGTATCTGAAAGAAAAGAAAATATTCTCGTATAATGTTGAGAAGGATTTTGCTTGAATTTTTTGTATTCTTTGTTCAGAATTGTTTTATTCGAATCGTAGAATTTTGTAAAAATATCAAAAACATCTTCGAAAGCTTTATTTTTACTTTCAAAATTATCTTTCATATCTGCCATTTTATCAGATATGGAGTCGAGCTGTATTGCAAGATAATCAAACAAATAAAAGAATATTCTATCTCTTAGTTCTTGAGTTTCTTTATCACCAAAAAAACTATTGAACCGTTGAGGGGAAAATGATTCATAAATAAGTCCATTACCAAACTCTCTTATAGCATTCAAGTCGTTTTTATTATATGCTTCTGAAAGATGTTTTAAGTCTTGGTTTATCCAATTGAGCTCTGCAGTGGAATATTCTTCTACAATGGTTTCTATCGATTCTTTTTTTACTTCTTCAATAGGCTTTTGAACTTCTATAATTTGTTTTTGAACTTCTATTTTTTGAGTGTGAGAACTCAATGGTGCAAAGAGTAGTCCTACTATTGCTGCTAATTTAGCCACTTTTTTCAAGAAATTGAATTCTGAACTTCATTTATTTAAAGCTTGTGACAAAAAGTTTACTTGAATATACTATTTTCTAAGTTTTCAACGTACGATAATACTAAAGATTTATAAATTTCACACTTATTATTTGAATATATGTTAAACTTTTTGAGTGAGGCATTTAAAGGTTGGAGAATTGTATGGTCGTTATTATTTGTCGCAAGTATTTTAAGTTTGTTCAATAAAACACTAGGAATCTGGGCAGTTAGGTTGTTTGGAGTGCTGATAATCCTATTTTTCGTGTTAGGAATTCTTAGTTTATTCGTATCTTTTGATAAACTGTTTAAAAAGTGAACGAAACTGAACAAAATGAAAACCAGTTTCAATAAAAAAAGAAGTGTAAAAAACAAAATATAGAGAAGTTTGAATAACCCATCAAAAGAGTCAAACTTCTCTAAGAGATACTTTGAATACCTAACAAAAATAAGGGTTATTCAAAGCACTCTATAAGCGTTATACTCTGTCAGAAGCGAATTTTTGAATTAAAAGGTCTAAATAAGAAAATAGCGGGAGAAGGATTCCCACTAACCTTTTGCAAAAAGCTTAACCAAAAGCAGTCAAGTGGGATTTCACTTCGTTCAACCCCACGAAATAGCGGGAGAAGGATTTGAACCTTCGATCTGTGGGTTATGGGCCCACCGGGTACTCCTGGCTTCCCCATCCCGCTGTGAATAGTATATAATCTATAGTTGGTCGTGAGTAGTTAGTAGTGAGTTGTTGGTTGGAGATTTATAAATATATCTTCAGTAGAAAAAATAAAGAATTTAAAACAATCACTTCCTTCCGCTTTTTCCTTTCCAAGATTTCTTAGCGTCGTATTTTTTCAGAAAGTGCTCTATTTGACTTAGAACATCATCAAATGATTTATGCAGTGCTCTCGGAAGGTCCCAATCGTGTGTTTTGCAACTCTCTATTAATCCCATAGGACTTAAGCATCTGATGTGCATTGAAAATTTCTTTCTCTTCCCACCGCTAGCATAAGATTTAATATGCACGACGAGCTTTGTAATATTATTAAACGCTCTTTTCACTTTATCAAAATATTCTGAAGTTAGTCTATTTACAACTCCTCTTTCGTCATCAGATAAATCTTTTACTCCAATATATTGTATTAATTCTTCGCTTTCATTTTTTGGAATTGTTTTTTTTGCCATTTTAAATT
>CAYHXI010000107.1:0-5319 GCA_964360565.1 uncultured Methanosarcinales archaeon
TCCCCGAATTTAAAATTTAGGCACGGAGTTCACGAGGTGATAGAAGTCAGGAAAAATCATATTCTGCCTAACATTCAATAATTCTTTTCTAGTTACCGTTTTGCTATCGACAAAATATAAAGAAATATTATTAAAGATAAACTTGTAAACTGATACGTATTTGGGTGGAATTCCGAAACTGTTGTAAAATTCAGTAACAATGGAATTTATGGAATCATTATCTTCTGTTTTCCCTCGATAAGAATACGGCTTTAATAGATTAATGACTTGTTGGTCTTCAGGTTGAGTATTAACAGTAATTTTAGTTGATAAACGATCAATAATAGAATTTAGAAATCCCATATATTTAATATAATATTTTGGGTATATTAAGTGCCAACTGGCTCCCCCGAGAGGACTCGAACCTCTAACCTTGATCTTAACAGGATCCTGCTCTACCGATTGAGCTACAGGGGATATTGAAATATTAAAGTGCTTTTTCATTTTACATCAAAGATGCCTAAAATCCAACCGCTGCTACAAAATAAAATGTTAATATTTACGTATGTTAGGATTAACAGAAAATATTAATAAGTTTTTTATTGTCAAAAGGTCGGTTATTATTTTTGTCTTCAAAATAATTTACTTTCTGCTGGTTATTTTTGTGATTTCCGCCTTTTTATTTTCCAATTTTAGTAATAAATATCTATTGTTTTTTAATAGTTATGGTGTTTATTTTGGTAAAGGTGCGCTTGTGACCTTTATCATAACTCTTTTGCCTGGCATAGGAGAAAGGCTGATGATAAAAAATCAATTTCTATCAATTTTAAAAATTTATAGAAGATATCTGGGTATTTTAATGTATATTCTTGCAATAGCTCATACGGCGCTCGTGAAGATACTTTTTTTGACCTCTTTAAAAGATCTGTTCTCTAATTATACTTTCGAAATCATGGGGTCAGTGGCTTCATTGATACTTTTTTTCCTGTTTATTACCTCCAATAATATTAGTGTCAGTTACCTCAGAATCAACTGGTATCGCTTGCACCGATTTATTTATCTAGCTATGTTTTTTATCTTTCTCCACGTTGCTTTACAACGCTTAAGTATCTGGACTATATTGATGGGACTATTAATTATCTTACAAATCATTTCTTTTGCAACTGTCTATAGAAGAACCCATTCTTTTACAGGTGGAAGACCACTTTAAATTTTATACAATATGATATGAAAATCATATCAGATGGTCATAACTTACAGCAAATTTCTACTGAACTATCTAGAACTGGTAAGAAAATTGGTTTTATCCCAACTCTGGGAGCTCTCCACGAAGGACACTTAACGCTTGTCAGAGAATCAAAAGCTAAAAACGATATTACGATCGTTTCAATATTTGTCAATCCGGCTCAGTTTGCTCCTAATGAAGATCTGTCCAAGTATCCCCGTCCATTCGAAAATGATAAAAAATTATTGGATAATGAAAGAGTCGACTATCTATTCTATCCCGACGCAGCTGCAATCTATCCTCCAAATTTTCAAACGTATGTCACGATAAATAAATTGCAAAATATTCTTGACGGAAAGAGTCGTCCGGAACACTTTTCTGGAATGGCTACCATTGTTTTAAAATTATTTAATCTAATTTTGCCTACCAATGCTTATTTTGGCCAAAAAGATTTCCAGCAGTCGGTCGTGATTAAACAGATGGTAAAGGACTTAAATCTACCAATAAAAATTAACGTCGTCCCAACTTTACGGGACCACGATGGATTGGCTCTTTCTTCAAGAAATATTTTTTTAAGCAGTCAAGAAAGATCGCTTGCGTTAAATTTATACCAATCTTTGCTTTTAGGAAAAAAATTGATATTGGCGGGAAATAAAAATGTTCAAATGATAAAGTCAGAGATGAATAAATTTCTGCAAAAAAACAAATTAATACACCTTGATTATATTGAGATTTGTAACCCTGATAATTTAGATACCGTCAAAGTTATTCCAAAAAAGGCAGTGATCTTGATCGCTGCAAAAGTTGGAAAAACTAGATTAATTGATAATATATTAATTTAAAAAAATTATGAATAATAATTTTAAGGACAAAGTCTATAAAATTTGCTGTTCTATCCCCAAAGGAAAAGTTGCTACTTATGGACAACTGGCTAAACTTGCCGGGAAACCAAAAGCCGCCCGGGCCGTCGGGGTTTTTATGAAAAATAATCCCGACGCTCCCATCGTCCCCTGCCACAGGGTCGTTGCCTCAGATGGAAGTCTTACTGGCTACTCAGGAGTCGGCGGAATTACCCAAAAGAAAAAAATGCTAATTGATGAAGGTGTATCTTTCAAAAATAACAAAATTAATCTTTCTTATTCCCAATGGATAAAATAATTTCCCTTCTTGCTTTATAAATTATTTTCTGCTTCAATTAGATTAAAGCTCTTTATGAAAGTAAGAAGTTTTATCATCATTAGTCTTGTCCTAGTTTTTTCTTTATTCATCCTTAGTCCTACCTTTGCTGAAGATAAAAATATTCAAAATTCCGGTTTTGCCGGCATGATTCCCAAGCTTCCCAAGACTCAAAACGATCCGGAACTTTTTAACAACTATGTTTATCCTAACTGGGGGCCGGTTTGCCAAAAATATACATATACGGTTACATACAAAGACAAAGAAGGCCGAAAGCCGGAATATATGAGAATTATATTTAACGGCAAAGCAATCGGGATGGAAAAACAAAATCCAAATGATAATGACTATAAAAACGGCATTCAGTATATTTATAAATTTGTTCCCAATAAATTAGGTTCAAACTTTTATTATTTTGAGGCGTCAAACGGTAAAGGGCGCGCACGCGCTTCAATTATTGATTCTCCTGATAACGGGCCGGTTCTTTTTGAAAGCGCTTTCAACAAAAATGAAATTGCCGTTATAGACAGCAAAACCGGGCAAAAGATTTTAAGATACCCGACTAAAGAAGAATGGATTGGGGGCGTAGCGTTGTCAGATGACGGAAAATATTTAGCGGCCAAGACATCTTTTAAAATATATCTTTTTGACACGGGCAATCCCCAAAAACCAAAATGGGTTTACGAGTATATAAAAGGTGGCAGTATGGTTGGAGGTGATGTTAAAGGAGGAATTGATATTTCGGGAGACGGCTCTAAAATTATCGCTTCAATTGGTCAAAGCGTTTTACTTTTTGACAGATCCAGCAATAAACCGCTTTGGAGGAATGATCAAATTGGCAATTCTTACAATGTTGCCATCTCTGGCGATGGAAAATATATGGCGGCCGCAACTGCAGGCGAAGAATCAAACCCCAAAACAAACCTGCTTATTTTATGGAATGATCAAAGCGAAAAACCTCTTTGGCAATATCATGCAGCCGGTAATTTCCATGATGTTTCTTTATCAGCAAACGGAGACTTCATATCAGGCTCAACCGGTTGTCCGGATAGAAGATTTTATCTTTTTTCCAAAGATTCAAACAAACCGCTCATTAAAAGCGACCCATTGACCCGCGATTCCCCTGTTCATCGGGCAAAAATTTCCGCTGATGGAACACTCATGGCAGTTGGCAGTGAATCGGACGCCGGAGCTATCTTTCTTTTTAAGGCAAATTCTAAGGAACCGGTTTGGAAATTCCCAACCCAAAATGGCAGTTCAGTAAGAGCATTAAATTTTACACCTGATGGAAAATTTATCGGGGCGGCCACTTTTGGCGGGCAGGCGTACATCTTTGATAAAGATAAAAGTTCTCCTGTTGCTACTTGGGTTGTAAACAATACAGCTTTGGGAGGAATGGATATAAGTGATGACGGTAGTTTTATCGCCGCCGGTGGAAAAGACAAAAAACTTCATATTTTTAAAAAAGGCACACAAACCGGGAAAGATATTTCTTTTGATGAGTATGTAGAAGAAGTCGATATTTCAGGAAATGGGAAATATATCGCCGCCGGAACTGGTGGATCTGTTTATTTTTTTGAAAGTATAAATAATGATAATAAGGTTTTCCCCTGCACCACAATTATCGAGCCAAAACCTCAACAAAGTGCTATGGGCGGAAACGATACTAGTCAGCAAGCAGCCGTAAGCCTTTGCGACGACGGAAAATGCGAAGGGCCGGAAACAATTAATAACTGCAAACAAGATTGTAAACAGAGTTTTAAAACAGCAAACTCAAGTTTTTGGGAAAAAATCATCGAGTTTTTTAAAAACTTATTTGGAGAGAAACCAAGGGGTAATTTGGATGAAGGTATTTGTGGCAATGATCTTTGTGAACCAGGGCTTGGAGCTTGTCCAAAAGACTGTTCAGCTCAATAGTTTAAAATTTGATCGTTCCTTTTTTTCTGAAGAAAAGCAACATGGATCCTCCGAAAAAAACAATTACCATAACAAGCAGACTGCCATATAAAAACCGGTCCAACAAATATAAAAATGTTTTGGCGTAAAAGAAATATCTAATACTTACTTTTAGACCATGAATAATCAAGCTGTACAAAACTGCCAAAAAAAATAAGTTTCCATAACCGAAATTGGCTGTTTTGATTAATTTATAAGCCGAGGCGGCAATACAAAACTCCCAAACCAACTGACTAATTTTTAGTGACATTAAGCCATCATCAACCTTGAGTCCAAACAAATACTGCCAGGCAACAGCCGCGATGGAAATAATAATAAAATACCAAATTGGTTTAATGTATTCTCCTAAAGTTTTGCCAAAAATTTTAATTCTAAATACAGCTAAGACAGAAAAGAAGATAATTATTGTCAGAAGAATTATGAAGAAAATCGGATCACTGCGTTTTTCCAAAGAAGGAATTTGTGGTAAAAGATTTAGTTTGTCACCAGCAGTAGTAAATGCTTTACCAGTCTGTGGACAATCGACTTTTTGATTTCCAACGAAGCACTCCCGGCCTTTTGTTTCGATTTTCCCTGAATAGTAAGCGATTGTTTTCATTTTAATTTTAGTAAAACAGATTTAACATTAGTTTTCAACTTTTGACCAATTGACAACTTTGTTTAGTTGTGTAATAGTGATACTATGGTGGATGACGTTACTCAACCAACAAGACCCAGTCGTTTAAAACTCATTCTTCTTGTTGAAGCATTCATTTTTGTTATTGTTATAGTAACTGGTCTACTTGTTTTTATAAGAAGAAAAAATCAGACCACGAAAAACAATACGCTTTCTCCAACACCAACCATTCAGGCTAAAAACAAAATAAATGTTCCGATTGAAACAAAATATGAGAATCCATTTAACGAAAAAACCCAGTATCAAAATCCGTTTTCCAAAAATACCAATCCATTTGACAATCTAAAATGAAACACATATCAATCCG
>CAYHXI010000108.1:0-5225 GCA_964360565.1 uncultured Methanosarcinales archaeon
TTTTTCTCCATCAAAAACCTAAAGAGTATTTTACTTATAAATATTCACTTCTCTTCCTTCTTCTCAGAATCAACCATTTTATCGAACAATTCTCCTAAGTTTTTGTTTTCTCGTATTAATTTCCAATTTACAGCTTGCATATCCTTCACCTCTGAGTTTACGAAGAGGTTGGCTGAACTTGTTCAGACTTCACCTCTGAGTTTACGAAGAGGTTGGCTGAACTTGTTCAGACTTCACCTCTTTAAAATCCCAATACAGCAATGAAAAAAGTAATGAAGCGGAGGATTGCTCCTCTGCCCCATGAAGACCTCTTTTTACCGCGTTGTAATTTTCAAAGATTAGCAACTATATAAATAATGTTGAACTCCAAAATATCAGAAACGAAAATATATTCTAGTGAACTCATGTCGCTACTCCGGAGTTTATTTGATGAAAAAAAGAGAATTTATCGTCGGAAGAATCAATAAGATTCTACTTTTAAATTTTTAATTCTGGAAAAGTGCTTTACATTTTTAGTTATTATTGTATTAATTCCATTTGATAATGCTATTCCTGCAGTTAAACAATCTGCATCTTGTATCACTTCTCCTTTTTTTATTAAATCAGCAGATATCTCTGCAGATTTTACTATTGATTTATTATCTAAAGATAATACGCGCAAATCTCCTAGAGAATTTATAATCTCTGCAAATTTAGCCGAATAAATACTTTTTAGAAACAACCCTCTAACTAACTCATACATATTTATTTGTGTAGTCAATATATCCTCTCCACTTTCCAATAATTTTTTGGTCTCTTTTTTTCCTTTAACTAAATCTATTAAAAAAGTAGTATCTGCAACTTTCATAAAAATTTCTCCTTCATCAATTTAATATCTGTCTCTTTTATTTTATTTAAATCAGCCATCATTTCGTTGCCCTCTTTCTCAGATATTAATCCAAATAAATCTATCAAACCTTTCTCTTTTTTCTTAGTGAGAAGTCTTCTCAATTCGTCAGAGAAACTTTCATTTTTCAGCTTGTTGCCTACCAGTAAAAAGTATACATCTTCCATTATCGTTAATGTTTTAGTAGACATACACGTAAGTATGCACGTACGTGTATATAAAACTTTCGCCCAGTTAAGTTATTTATCAAACCCTGCCAGCGCTTTCAAGTCATGCTTCAGAATTTTGCCATCGACAGCAGATAATTTTATATTTGTAACATTAAAGCTGCCAGAAAAGAAACTAATGTTATAAACTACTCCTAAATCAGTTTTTTGAATGATAAAGAATGTTTTTGCAATCATTTCTCTAGGATAATTTATTTTCCTGAATTCGTTTGCTATATTTACTGCTTCTTCAACAATTATTTTAACTTCTTCAGTATCCAACGCCAATATCTTCTCTCCACTCTCTAGAATCTCCTGTGGAGGAACTAAGCTTATCACTCCGTTTTCAAAAATAAATGTAGTTGCTTTTTTCTCAGCCTCATTGAAATATCCTATCTGCCAAATGTTTTTGTTTGCTTCATCTAATAGAACGAATGCATGAGCTAAAAAATCAGTATTGCTTTTTCTCCATTCTTTGAATTCTGTACTGTTCTCAACCGCTGAAACGACTTCTTTGAATTCCATGAGCGAATGAAAACAATAAAGCTTTAAAAAGGCTGCGAAAAAATTACAATTCATGTCTAATTCAACCATTTCAGACTTAGAGAAAAAAAATTTTGAAAAGCAAGGATATAGAATAGTAGGCAATCATTCTGTTGTAAAAGTCTGCCACTACACTAGACAATCTCTGCGAGGGAAAGATGTCTGCTACAAATGCCAGTTTTATGGAATAAAAAGCTGGCGTTGCGTAGAAATGAGTCCTACTTGGCTCTGCGACCACAGATGTGTATTCTGCTGGAGAGATACAAAATATGCTTGGCCTTCTTGGGTTGGTCCTGTTGATGAACCAAAAGACATCATAGATGGATGTATTAAGAGCTGGCAGGGACTTTTAACAGGCTTTAATGGAAGTTCAAATGTTGATAAAACAAGATATGCTGAGACTCAGAAGCCTTTGCATTTCGCAATTTCTTTAACTGGAGAACCAACTATGTATCCTCGACTTCACGAAATGATTGCAGAGCTTCACAACAGAAAAATAACTTCTTTTTTAGTTACTAATGGAACGATTCCTGAGATGATCAAAAAACTCGCTCAAAAAGAAAACCAGCCTACGCAATTGTACGTTTCAGTATATGGCCCTAATGAAGAGATTTACAAAAAAACAGCTATGCCACTTCCAAAAGATGGCTGGCAGCGTTTGCAAGAAACTTTATCAATGCTCAGTAAATTCAACAGAAGCGTAATAAGGTTGACTCTTACAAAAGGATACAACATGGTAGAGCCGGAAGCGTACGGTAAATTATTAAGCAATTTAGGCATGAATTTTATCGAGCTGAAAGGCTATATGAACATCGGCCACAGTATGGAAAGATTATCTCCTGAATCCATGCCGTCTCATGAAGAAATAATTGAATTCGGGAGAAGAGTCGCACAAGCGGGCGGCTTTAAACTAGTTGACCAAAAAGAAGGAAGCAGAGTGGCGTTGTTAATGAGAGATGAAGAGGTTGATAGATTTATTGAGTTCTCTGAATGAAATTAAAACAATTTCTTTCTTAAGAAGTTCACAATAATAAAAATAATTATTCCAGAAATTCATTAAAAGAAAAGACCTATTGAATTATATAAATCTGTCGAGAAATATCATTATCAGTGTTCCCTCTTCAACGCAACCTTCATCCTATGACTTAAGCCAGATAAAGGCAGTACTGATAAAGTTTCTCTAAATAATTGAAGAAAAGTATAACTGTGTGGAATTCTTGGTTCTTTCACTCCAATTAAAAGCAGAGGACTTAGAGCTCTCAACACCATTGTGATTACAAATAATGCTGGAATTCCTGTCCAAATGAATATTGAATAATTATCAATAACATATCCTCCAAGTATTGGAGCAATAATCAGCGGAATTGAAGTTAGCATGCTGAATTCAGCTATTTGTACTGCTCTTTTTTTAGGTTCACTGAAGTCTAACATTAGATTAAAGCTTGCCAAGTCTACTCCTGCCCAGAAAATTCCTGAAATTATTTGTGCGGGAATTATAATCCACAATGCTTCCTTTGATGCGAATAAAAACATTAAAGGCACTAATGCAGTTCCTAAAACGCTGAATGCCATAACTGGTTTGTCCCCGATTTTATCAGTGATTAAACCCACATATCTATGAGTGACTATTTTAGTGACTGTGGCCAGAGCGCTTGCCGCTCCTAAAAATCCGTAGCTCAAACCTAAATCTTTAATCATGTAGACTGTAAAAAATGATGACGCTATCGCGTATGAAAAATTAAAAAATACAGTGAAGATGGTGTATTTTTTGAAATCTCCTGTGAGTGTGAAAAATTCTTTGAATCTGTGATGGTCATGGTCTATATAATCTGGTTCTTCTGCTTTCTTAAGTAAAAAAACATTAACTAACCCGAAAACTGTTCCTACAAAAAACAAGATTGAAAAACCAAGCATACTGTCTTTAGGAAACAAATTAAGAAAAAAACCTCCCAATAATGTTGAAGCAGCTGCAAAAAATCCTATTACAAACATTCTTTTTCCAAAATATGCTCCTCTAATTTTTGCAGGAATTATATCTGCTATCCAAGAAGTCCATGCAGGATCTGATAATACGTCAAAAAATTTTATTAAAAATATTAATACCAAAACAAACACAACAGCATATTGAGAAGGAACTAAAGGTGCAAGAAGAAGTGGAAACCAAAATGCTCTTGTGCTTACTGCTGCAATGGAGATTGATTTTCTCGTAAAATATTCAACAAGTTTTGCTCCAGGAATTTCTGCTAAAATTGTTGCAATGTAAGGAATTGCAGCCAGAATACCTATTTGTACATTTGAAGCTCCTAAAAGAAGTGCAAACAATGCTAAAAATGAAGCGGTAAAGCCGTCGTACACTCCCCACACTCCTCCTGTTCGCATAAATATTTTTTGAGTTTGATTGAGTTTCATAAATTTATTACCTCTCCTTCAGGCCCAGGGTTAATAACTAGTGTATTTCCTATTTTATCTTTTGTATGTGCGCACTCGTGCAAATGCCCGCAGATTCCCAGCACCACATTCTTGTTGTTCTTAATAAATTCTGTGAAGCTTTTGTTCCCACAGTGCCTCTTCCAAACATAATCTGTATTTGTTCCATAAAAAGGAGCGTGTGTAACAAGAACAACTTTTTTGTCTTTTATTTTTGATTCTATATTATTTGCAAATCTTTCAAAGCCGTCGTCTCTTACAGAAAATCCTCCGCCTCCGTAGCCTATGAACTGAAAATTTTGGAACTCAACTATTTTTCTGTGAATGAATTTTATATTCTTCGACCTTTCGCTTAATTTATCAAGAACTCCAGAAAGTTCATGGTTGCCGTGGATAATAAAAATAGGTTTCTCTAAAGAATCCAGCATTTTCATCAATCCTTCTATGTGCTGTTCAAAGACAGATATATCTCCTGCGCAGACTATTAAATCTGGATTTTCATCTTTTACTTTCTTTTCTATCTTTCTCCAAACACTTAAATCCGAGTGCCAGTCAACGAATGCGAATAGTTTCACATAATCACCTTTTTACAATATAGAAGAATTTTATGTTAATAAATGTTGTGCTACTTTAATTTATTTCTCAGTTTCATATCTGAAATTTCTCTCTTAATTCCCATGAATTCATATTTCATAGTAATTTTGAGCGCAGTTATTTGTTTAGATAAAAGTACAAAGAAAGGTATTGAAATGGCAAGATGAGTCAAACTCACCGTGATTGCTATGTCTGCGATAGTTGGACTATGATTTGTTAGTTTAAGATAAATCCAATAAAGACTTAAAATACTTAGTCCAATAGCAATTATTTTAGAAAAAATGGTAAATGCCGTTAAAAGATTTGTTTTGTTCATATGCTGAAGACCTTCTGTTTAGTCTTAACGAGTATTTCAGTATATTCGCTGAACTTCACTATTTGATATTTTTATTGAAGTTCAGCGTTATATTAGGAATAGTTTCACCATTAGCGCCAATCCAAATAGCCATAATAGGATATAAAATACTGCCGTAATATACGTTAGTACATTGTCAACTTTGTCTATGAATGAATTTTCTGAATTTTCCATAAATCATTAGAAATAATTCCCATTTATATGTCTTTCGTCG
>CAYHXI010000109.1:0-5205 GCA_964360565.1 uncultured Methanosarcinales archaeon
GTTAAACTTCCGTCTCTTGCAGTAATATTAACTAAATATTCTCCTGCATCTCCTTCTTTTGTCTGCCATTCTCCTGAAGAATTCAGAGGTTTACTGAATGTTAGTTTAACTTCGTCTCCATCTGGGTCGTTTACTTTAGGTTTAACAGCAACAAATTCTCCTTCAGTTACTATGACTTCTTTCATCTGCTCAAATGCAGGAGCTCTGTTGACATTTTCTACATTAATAATTATTTTTCTAGTTATTACTAATTTTCCATCGTCAGCAGTTAACACAACTTCATGTTTTCCTGCGTCATCATAACTAAGCGGTTTTAATGCAGTGGTTGTAAAACCAGAGAATGTTAACGAAACTGAATCGTTGTCTGGGTCTGAAACTTTTGCGTTGATGCTGAGAGTTTCTCCTTCTTTTGCATTTATGTTTGTTTTTTGTATTTCTAAAACTGGAGCATGATTTAATTTTTTAATTCTTATTTGTATTTGCTGAGTTGCATTTAAGTCTCCATCCGTTGCAGTGATATTTATTGTGTATTCTCCTGCATCTCCTTCTTTTGTCTGCCATTTGCCTGAGTTGTCTAAAGGTTTAGAAAATTGATACAATACTTTGTTTCCATCTGGGTCTGTCGCTTTAAGTTTAGGAAAGAAAACTAACTCTCCTTCAATAAATTCTTTTATAATTTCAGCATTATTCTTCTTTTCTTCAACTATTTTTTTCTCATCGACAATTTTTGTTTCTTTTACTGTATTTGCTGAAATTATTTCGGGATTGGTTGAATTTTCAGCAGATTTAGAATCGTAATTCTTGTAAACTGTGAGAAGCGCAACAATTAAGATTAACAATAACAACCACGTTTTTTTCATTTTCACACCCAACTATTGTTCAATTATGCACATTATAAAGATTATTGTGCTCTAAAGAATATGTTGCAAGTATTACTTTAGAATAACTATTCACTACTCCATCATGAATAAAAATAGAAAGATTTAAATACTAGTATTAGTGAGTACATATAACTGCGTGTTTATAACATAAAAATTGACGCAGTTATAAGGATAGATAATTGTGCCAAATAATAAATAAACTGCGCAATTATCTATATAAGTAAATCATATTGATTGGGGGACTTAAATGAATACAAAAACAATTTTACTGATTTTAGTGGCATTATTGTCATTGAGTGTAGCAAGCGCAGCAACAATACCAGTCTATATAGATAGTGTTAAAATCGACGGCGTTTCTGTAATGCAAAATTCTAACACTTTGCTAGATATAGAAAGAAATCAAAATATTGAAGTTGAAGTAAGGCTTTTATCTCAAGCACAATTAGATAATGTTGAACTTCAAGCATTCATGAGCGGCTTCGAATACTCAGATATTGCTCCAGTTAGAGCATTCACTCCTATTTTCAGCATGCAACCTAATGTTTTGTATGTTAAAAAATTAACTTTAAAATTTTCAGATTTGATTGACCAAGATAATTACAAATTAAGATTAGTTCTTTCAGATAGAAATAATGAACAGCTTGTTCAAGAATATTCATTAACTGTTGATGTTCCAAGACACGCAGTAAAAATCGAAGACGTTCTATTAACTCCTGAAAATTCTGTGAAAGCAGGCTCATCTTTATTGGCTAGAGTTAGAGTAGGAAATAGAGGACAAAAAACTCAAGAAGATGTAAAAGTAACTGTATCTGTTCCTAGCTTAGGAGTTTCAGCAAGCACGTATTTAGACAAAGTAGAAAACAAAGATAAAGAAAGACAAACAGAAGAATTATTCTTGCAAATTCCAAGATGTGCAAAAGCAGGAGAATACGACTTAAATGTAGTTGTTGAATTCGACGAACTACACAGAAAGAGTGTGCAAACAAAAAAAATAAAAGTAACTGAGAGCACTTCATGCACAGAAAGCGATGCACCTTTTGTTGTAACTTTTACAAACACTAACTTGAATGCAAAACAAGACCAGCAATCAACATTCAGCTTCACAGTATCAAATCCAGGAACTGCTAAAGCAGTAACTTTGAGCGTTCGCTCATCTGAAGACGTAAGCGTTTCTTTACAACCTTCAGCATCAGTTATGCTAGATGCTCAACAAACACAAACATTTACTCTCACTGCAACTTCAAATTCAGCAGGAGTTAAACCATTAACACTTTCATTAAGCTCAGGAAACACAGTACTTCACCAAAGCACATTATCTTTAAATGTTTCAGGCTCTGATAAATTAGTATCTGGACTGTTAGAAGTTTTACTTATTGCATTAGTTGTAGTGTTAGTAGTCTTGGGAGTGATATTAAGTTTTGGCAAAGGCAGAAAAAATAAAAGCAAAAAAGGAAAGAAAAAAGTAGAGCAATACTATTAATAGTTAGTAGTGGGTGGTTAGTAGTCAGTAGTAATGTTGACACGACTCACGACAAACCACTAACGAACAACTAAATTGAGGGGGGATAGTTTGATGAAATTTGGAAAACTAAGTTTAATCACTGCATTGTTTCTAGTGTTATCTATTTATACAATTTATGCGCAGGAAGACAGTTTTTTAGAGGACTTTGAAGTTAACGCTCCTGCAGAAACTTATGTTTACAAATGCTCTCCAGCAAATGCACAATTTGACGTTATAAATACTGGAGAAGTAAAAAGCAATTATAGAGTTTTCTTAAATGAAAAATGGGCATCAGCTTCACCTTCAATTTTTTCATTAGAACCTAATCAAAGAAAGATTGTTGTTTATACTTTAAAACCTTCCTGCTCAATTAAAGATAAAACAGTGTTGAAAACTAGAGTAGAAACACTTTTTGGAAGTGCAAAAGAATTTGACCAAGTAATACGTGCAATTACTCCGGAGAATATTGATGTCCGAGTTAAGAAAGATGGTTCTGCATTATCTTGCGAAAAAGCAAAATTTGAATTTGAGCTTTTCAACTTATACAATTTCGAAGAAACTTACTCTTTAGCGATTGATAAATTTCAAGAAGAATCAGAATTATCTGAAAATACTGTAACTTTGCAGCCAGGAAAAAGCAAAAATGTAAGTTTATCTATAACAACTGAAGACTGCACACTTTCAGGAGAATTTCCATTCACTCTGTTTGTATCCACTGAGAATACAAAATTAAAAGGAGAAATAGATTTAAAATTAAATCTGAAATCATCAAATCTTGTTGAAGTTTCGCTTGATGATGAAATTTCTCTTAAAGTAGAAGAAAATAAGACAGTAAAAGCAACTTTGGAAAACAAAGGAGACTTAATTTCAGTTTATGACTTAACTTTAAAATCTCCTGAGTGGGCAAAACTATCTACCAAAAAAATTGCAGTTGAACCAAAAAAATCAGAATCAGTTAACATTGAATTAAAACCTTCAAAAGAATTAAAATCAGGAAAATATCCTTTAACTTTAGAAGTTAAAATAAGAGATTCTAGTAAAACTGTTGAGAAGAGCGCAACAGTTCAAGTAACAAATCCTGAAGATAATTTTGTCAATGCTTTGAAAAATTTAGCCAACAACAAAATTGCAGTTTATTCAGGAATAGCAGGCTTAGTTTTGATTATTTTGTCTGGAGTGATTTTCCTTGCTTTAAAATCAAGAAAAAAGAAAAAAATTGTTGTTGAGAAAAAACAACCTGAAAAGAAAACAAGCAGTAAAGTTTCACCTTTGCGAGTAGCTCAAGATTTAAAAGCAAAAAGAGAAGAACTTGACCTTTTAGAAGCAATAGATAAAGAACATAATAAAGTTTGGTTTACACTTAAAAAAGCAGCAGGAATTTTGTTGATAATCGCACTTGTTTTAGCTGCTGGATTTTTTGCACTAAAATATCAAGAACTAATCAAACAAAACTTAATGTATTCTCTAGCAGGATTGGCAGTGATTATTGTAATAATATTGTTCGCTGCACTCTCAGATATGTTCAAAACTGAAGAACAAAAAATCGCGGAAATAGAAAAGAAAATAACTTCTATGAAAAAACGCGAGCAAAAAAGAAAAGAAACTGAAAAAGAAAAATTCGAAAAATTCAAATTAGCAGAACTTGAAAGAATAAAGAAAGAAGTAGACTCAGAATATCGCGCTTCAAATAGAATAGTTCCAAAAACAGAAATTGTTGAAAGACGGAGCGTAAAAAAAGATTTCAGAGGATTCTGGACTCTTGTTTTGATTCTATTTGCTGCAGGAATTGCAGGCATTGTAAAATGGAAGTTTAATGTTTTTGTCTCAAATCTAAATTATGTGATTGCAGGAGTTGCAACGCTGGCAGTTTTGTTGCTGTTAAAATTTTTATTCTGCTCAGGCAAAGCTAAGAAGAAATGGAAAATCGCACTAGTTGATGAACGATATGAATTTCTTATTAACTGGAGAAAAGGATTGCACAATGTTTCATTTGTGCTTCAAAAACCTGCAGAGAAACTTAAATTATTTGTAAGAAAAGGAAAAGACAAATCTGTTACAGTAATTCCATCCAAAGCAACGCACAGCTTCTTCAGAATAAACTCAAATGTGGCAGACGATACATTCAAAGAAGTTAAACTATCATTTAAAGTTAAGCTTTCTTGGTTGAAAAGAAAAGAAGTAGCAAACGAAGATGTTAAGTTAGTGAGATTTATAGATGGCAAATGGCTAGAACTTTCAACAGAGTTGTTGAATGAAGATGGCAAATTTGCATATTTCCAATCAACTTCCAATACTCAGGGACAATTTGCAGTGATAGGGAATTCGAAGCCTAAGAAGAAAGAAAAAAGAACAGGATTGATTGTTCTTGGAGCTCTTTTTGCCATAGCAATAGTTGTTGTAACAGTTCTTGCACTAACTCAACAACCACAAACGCCCATTAAAGGAATTCCTGACCAAACAATTGATGTTAATGGAGTGTTGAAATTAGATTTATCAAAATATTTCAGCGACCCTGATAGCGATTCATTAATTTTCACTGCCTCTAAGACAGAACATTTGAAAATAGATTTTTCTGATTCAACAGCCATAATTTCTTCTGAGCTTGGTTGGACTGGACAAGATTTTGCAACATTCTTTGCTTCAGATGGAAAAGGAGGAGTTGCACAAAGCAATAAAGTTTTGTTTAATGTGAAAAATCCTTTAATTCCTCAACAATACGTCCCTTGGGCGATAAATGGGGGAGTGGCTTTATTGCTACTTTTGATTGTTGTTTTATTGGTTAAATATAAAAATCAGCTTCTTAAGTTTTTGGATGAAGAGTGA
>CAYHXI010000110.1:0-5190 GCA_964360565.1 uncultured Methanosarcinales archaeon
TTTTCTGGGAACTTTTCTGGGAACTTTTCTGGGAACTTTTCCATTTAACTCTTTTGAACCTTATTCTAAAATATCCTCCACTTTCTTCAAATTTTGGCAAAGGAAGTTTATTTTCTTTTAATGCATTTACTATATTTATGATGCCTCTGCCCCATCGATCGATAAAATCAGCATAATAAAAAATATTAGCCAGTAAAGGATTTCTTAATTTTGATTCATGTTCTTGATATAATTTAGATATGCTTAATCCTTCCTGAAGTTTTCCAGGATTCGCGATAACAACTTCCTCGTTATAAATTTTAATATAAACAAAACCAGTATCTAAGTAATCTCTGTGAATTAATGCATTTATTATTGCTTCTCTTAAAGCATTTAATGGAATTTCCCAATTTTCCACTCTTTTGAAATCTTTAATTTTGGCTCTTAATTCTAAATGATTTTTGAAAAAAGAAATCGCTTTTTCTAACTGTTCAAACAAATTTCCTTCAAAATCTTTCATATCTATGAATTCTTCTTTGATTACATCTTTGAATCTGCCACATCTTAATGGAGAGTTAATAAAGAATCTCAATGGTTCTTTTCCAAAAAGTATAACTGCTGCATTAGTTAAACCCTGATCAGTTAATAACTCCAGTTTTCTCAAAATTAGTTTAATACTTTCATTTTTCTCTATTTTTATTCTTCCAGCATCTCTGGCTAGAGAAATAAATTTATTCAGAGTTAAATTATCTAAATCTTTCAAATTAGCTCTTTCGCAAATTTCTTTATCCCATCTTAACTTATCTTTATTTTTAGTAACAATTAAGTTTTCTAACTCCCTGGCGCTTAATTGTTTATTTTCATCACTAACTCTAGAATATACTCTTCCATAAGCAAAATAAGGTTTTTCTGAGCCTTCAAAATCAACTTCAATGCAATTCTTATTATCTAGAGTTACTTGATTTATTTTAGGATAAATCTTTGGCTCTACATGATCGTTTATTGCTTTAGAAATCTCGCGCAAAGTGTTTTCGCTAACATCTTGTCCAATAATTTCTCCATTGTTCTTAACCCCAAAATACAACTTTCCTTTATGATTTTTATTTAGTATGGCAACTATGGAAATTACCGCTTCTTTCAACTCTCCAGTTGACTTTTTCAACTCAAGAGCTTCATTTTCTTTTAGTCTCCAATCTGCCATTTTAAGAAAAATTAATTAAAAATAAATAAATAAAAACAAAAAAAGAATCAGGCGTCATTAACTCCTTTTTCTTCTAGAGCAAATATCGCTTCAGCTTCAGGCATGCTTGGACTGTCTACCATTTTGGCAACTCTAGTTCCTTTCTTTCCTCTTCGTAAGTAGACTCTGTACGTGCTGTTGTGTGCCACGATGTGTCCTCCTATTGCTTCAGTTGGGTCTCCAAAGAAAGTGTCGGGTTTTGACATGACTTGGTTTGTTACATAAACTGCCAAATTGTATTTGTCAGCCAGTTTCATCAAGACATGCATGTGTTTGTTGATTTTTTGTTGACGGTCTGCCAGTGTTCCTCTACCTATAAATTCTGCTCTGAAATGTGCAGTTAAAGAGTCAACAATAACTAATCTTATTGGCAGTCCTTGTTTTTTTATTAAGTCTTCAACTTTTTCTGCAAGCAATGCTTGGTGGTCGCTGTTGAATGCTCTTGCAACTTTAATATTTTTTAGCACAAGGTCAGGATCTAAATTTAATCCTTTAGAGATTTGCACTATTCTTTCTGGTCTGAATGTGCTTTCAGTATCTATGAATACTGCCATTCCTTCCGCTCCTCCTTTTTGAACTGGGAGCTGACATCTTACTGCGAGAGTGTGCGCAATTTGACTTTTTCCTGAGCCGTATTGGCCATAGCATTCTGTTATGGCTCCAGTTTCAAATCCTCCGCCCATCAATTTGTCTAATTCTTTGCTTCCTGTTGTAATTTTTAACACGAGGAGTCTTTTTTTCAGTAAATCGTCTCCATTTTCAAAGTTCATTTCTAGATTTGCTCTGGAGATTGCTATTACTTTCTTTGCTGTTGCTTCGCTCATTTCTGTAGCTCCAACTAATTCTCCAGGTGTTGCTACTGCAATGCTCATTAAGTCTGCATATCCTGCTGCAGAAAGTTTTTCTATTGTTGCTGCTCCTATTCCTGGTAAGTCAGATATTGATTGGATTTTTTTGCCAGAGACAATTGATGATTCGTCTAATTCTTCAGTTAGTTCTTGTTCCATTGTTTCCTCCTTTTTGTCATTTCTTGCCATTTTTCACCTTTTACTGTTTTTATGTTGTTTTTATTTTTTAAGTTTTTAAAACTTTTTGATTTGATAAGATTAAAAACCGCGTCAAATTGACGCAGTCATTCACAAATTGTTAAATCATCACCTCCTCAGTGGTTGTCTCAGAAAGTGTTTCAGATGCTGTGTTAGTGTTGAATATCAAATATTTGTATGCTTCTTCAATTACTGCTCTTGCTTTTGGCAAGTCTTGTACACTAAGTGAGTTTGTGGTTTTCCATTGCCCACTTTTGTCTTTGTAGCTTCTTTCAAAGCTGACGGATCGGTAATCAAAACTTTTGCCGTCTTTTTGTTTTGTGTTTTTCCATATTGTTGCGCTGATTGCTCCTGCGCGTATTTTTTTTTCTGGTTTTGTTGCTCCGGTTTGGTTGTATGTTTGTACGTTTTGGTTTTGGTTCATTTTCTCTTCACCTTTCCTTTCGGTTTTTGTTTCAGCTCGCTTCTGGGAAACATTGATAGCGAGGGGATGAGATGGTGGATGCCATGAAAGCTTTGCGCCACAACATCCACACATTCAGAGTTATTAATTTGAACTCCCCTTTATATACCTCACGCGCGGATGTCCAGTGACCCAAAAATGTGGAAATTAGGGTTATACTGTCTATAAGTTAAAGAATTCCAGTTTAAAGCAATGTCCAGTGAACTGGCAAAAATCTGTGTTTTTTTAGTGGAATTAAATCAAAAATTACAAAAAAATATAAACTCTTCAGTATTTGTTACATAAAAAAAGGTTTTATGACTATGATAATAACAATCTCTGGCTTTCCCGGCTCTGGAAAATCTACTGTTGCAAAAATTCTCGAGAAGAAGTTAGGTCTTAAAAGATATTATATGGGTGGGCTTAGAAGAGAAGCAGCAAGAAAAAAAGGAATAACTCTTGAAGAATTAAATAAACTGGGAGAAACAGACCCTTCAACAGACAAGATTGTAGATGATTTATTATTTAAGTTGGGTAAAACTGAAGATAATTTTATTGCAGAGGGCAGAACTGCATTTTATTTTATTCCGAACTCGATTAAATTTTTTCTAGACATCGATCTGAAAGAAGGGGCAAGAAGAACTTTTGAAGAGAAGAAAAAAGGCTCAGATAGAAATGAAACAATTACTAAAACTGTTGAAGAGGAATTAGAGCTTCACAAAGAAAGAATAGAAAACGATAGAAGAAGATACAAAAAATATTATGGCTTCGACTGCTATGATACAAGTAAATACGATTTTGTTATCGATACTACAAATCTTTCTCCTGAAGAAGTTGCTGAGAAGATGATGAAGTTGATAAAAAACTTCAAGCTTTAACAAACTCAACTTTCTTCAAATCGAGAAGTTCTTTTATTTTTGACTCGAACTGAGCTTTAACGTCTTTAGGAATTTCTTCAAGAGTTTTTATTGTTAACTCATTTTCTTTTAAATCAAATTTAGATTCTTGAAGACCTATCCATTTTAGAATAGTTTTTATCTTTTCATTTACATCAGTTACTATTTTGTTGATTTTCACAACATATACTAAATCTTTGCTTGACAGAGGATGGTTGAAGTCGACAACTGTTCTTCCACCGCTAACTGTTTTTACAGTTCCTATCATTCCATCTATGTTGAGAACTAATCCTGGAACTGGTTGTATTTTGTTGTCTAAGAATTTTTTTGTAGGGACGAGTTGAATAAGTTTAGCTTCCTTTTTTCCAAAAGCATCTTCTGGTTTTATTTCGAATTTGTATTCTCCCAAATCTTTTCCAACCAGATTATCTTCTAAACCTTTCACTATTTGATTTTCTCCCAGACAGATTATTTGTGGAGAATATTTTGTTTCTGGGCTATGAATTTTTTCATCTTTTGCAACTTGCTCAGAAGTTGTATCGAAGACAGAATTATTTTCTTTAAGTCTTCCAGTATAATCAATCTCAATAAAATCTTTCTTTTTTAATGCCATGCTACTGATGAAAATAGAGGTATTTATAAATTTTCACATTCAGTGGATTTGAGCAGAAAGTTTTATATATTAGTATGGATTATAATAGATAATGTCTGTGGAGATTGTAATCACTAAGCACGCCAAAGAAAAGATGGCTCTTCATGGAATAACTAACGAACAGGTAAAAATAGCAATAAAGCATGGAGCAAAAGTTAATCAAACAGATGGTTTCCTTGCTTCATACACATATATTAAAGTCGCTTACAAGAAAGTGGCAGAGACAACTTATAAAATAAAAACAGTATTTGTTGAATAAAATGAAAAGAACAAAATGCGAAGAATGCGGTGGAAAGATTTCTAAGAAGAATGTAGAATTTAAGTTATATGAAGAATCTGTTGGTTTTTTCCCTGCAGATGTGTGCTCTAAATGTGGAGAAGAAGTATTTGATGAAGAAACCTCTGACAAAATAGATGAAGCCACTAAAGAAAAAGGACTGTGGGGACTTGAATCAAAAGCAAAAATAACTGAAGTTGGTTCTTCAATAGCTGTTGTTATAAATAAAAGAATCGCTCAATTTATCGGACTCAAAAAAGGAGAAGAAGTTTATCTTCATCCAGAAAGCAGAAGTAAAATATCTATTGAGGTTTGAAAGATTTTTTGTTTCATATTTCTGGAGATTTATTATATGGGTTGATTACGTTTTTAATGAAATGGGAAGACTTGTATTTTATAACATCTAGTTTGTGATATATATATATATATATATTCACAGATTTTATTTAATACTGTGCTCTGATTAATCTCTTTTAGCGGATGTAATGTCTGCGATTAAATTATTAATTGCTAAAAAGGTGAGAAAATGGAATTATTTAAGAGTTATAGAGATACTAAATCTATGAGAAATAATTTTTTTGGCATTTGGAAGGAAGCGATAGATAAGGCTGCAACAGATTTAATTGCATTAGGTACAATACACTCTGTTAAAGATATA
>CAYHXI010000111.1:0-5044 GCA_964360565.1 uncultured Methanosarcinales archaeon
CATATTTCGGAAGCTATCTTGGAAATTATTATCTTGTTTTAATGTTTCCTTCATTCTGGAGCTATGAATTATTCGAGACCAGTTTAGAAACTAAAGGAACTACTACAGATTATGAATCTTTTGCAGGACGAAAAAGTTATGCACAAAATTGTGTCGGAGGATATTACACAGTTCGTCTTGCAATCGCTGAGAAATTGAAAGAAATAAAAAAACAAAATGCAGTGCTTGTTTTAAGATTTATCTCCAACGAATATACTTTGCCGCTTGGAGTTTGGGTAACTCGCGAAGCTTCAAGAAAAACTTTGTTGAAAAAACCAATTAAGTTCGCGTCCAAAGAATTGATGCTGACTTATTCTAAGAATTTGATAAATAAAAAATTCGGTTTTGATATTTCAGACATTCTTCAACAAAGTTTGTTGTTGAAAGGTTTGAAGCAGAGGATGTTGGAGAGTTATGCTTAGTGGAAATTTTATTCTCTGCAAACAGCTTCTAAACTTAAAAACAAACATTTATATATTCCCTAGTATTACATGTATTACATGAGGCTGAAATTGAATTGGGATCATAAGAGATGTAAACATTCGATTGAAAGAATGTGGTTGAGAGGAATATCTGAACAAGATATAATTAATGCAATAAACAAAGGTCAAAAACATTGGCAGAGGAAAACAAAATTGTTCGAGTCGATTTACAGTTTTTATTCAGTAGTATATCAAGAATTTATAATAAATGAACAAGACCTTAAAAAAATATATCCTGTTACTGTAAAACTATGGTGAAAAAATGGAAAAAATATTAAGTTATCCTTGTAGTTGTGGTGGAAAACTAAAACAAAGTTTTTGCAGCGTAGAATTTTTTGGAATAAATTTTGGAGAACGAGAATGTGAAGTTTGTACTTCTTGTGGAAGTGAATTTTTAGATGATAAAACTTTGGCAGAAATAGAAAAGGAAGTTAAAGCGAGAAAAATTTTTGGAATGGAAAAGCAAGTCAATGTAGCAAAATCAGGTAATTCTTTAGTGTTTCGCATTCCTCCAGATATTGCCAGATTCACTGGAATGAAAGTAAAAAGTTTAGCAAGAATGTTTCCAGTTAGTAAAACCAGAATAGAAATTGAACTGGCGGGGTGATTTGAGTGGAGAGATTAAAGGAAGTTGAGGGATAAATACCTGGTAGATTGTTGTTATTAATTTTATTCAACAATGGATTCTAATTTTAATCCAAGTTCATTTTCTAGTTTTTCCCTGCCCTGTTTCTTTTGAAGCCCTATGTAGAATACATCAACTTTTTCTTGAGAATTATAAAGTGAAACTTTACACATATATTTGTCTTCAAGTAAAATATTTCTATTCAAATCACTGCCTTTAGCTCCGGGTTCTTTTGGATCTGGAATAGCTTCCATTCTGTCTTGAAACTCTTTCCAGCTTCCTTCAACGAGTTTATATGTTTCCAAATCTGTCAGCATTTTATGAATTCCCAGAATTCGCTTCTGAGGCACGTTCACCTCTATATGTAGTTAAAACAGAGGATCTTTTTAAACATTTCTACCAAAATAATTTTTAGTTCGCTTCGTAACAACTCATCTCCTCATCTTATCATAATACTTTCTAAGAATATCTATTCTTTGTTGAGGAGTTTTAAGTTTGTTGAGCATTAGAGCAAATGTTCTTGCATTCTCTGCGTACACATTGTGCATTTTGTCTTTGCTTTTCTTCTGTTTTTTCTCTAATAATTTATGCTTTCCAATTGAATAGTGGTCTAAATAAGTCGCCAATCCTTCGTCTAATTCCCAATGTTTTGGATTTATTCTAGCAAACTCTAAAGTGTTATGATCCAACAATTGATGCATTAATTCGTGGCTCAGCACTCCTTCAGATATTTTCTGCTCAACTTTTTTTTCTGCTTTAAAAACGAGTATTAATTCGTCTATGCAGTGCACGAGTATTTTGTCGTACATTTTTAAGAGTTTTTTTCTCCATCCTCCTCTTGCCCAGCTTCGCACGAATCTCTGCTCTTGAAGAGCTTGTATTTTACTCACTACACATCCTTGTGCATCATTTCTGTGTTTTTTAAAGTCTATAGAATTTACAAATCGTCCTATATTTTTAACTCTTTTCTCTAAAGTTTTCCCAAATTTTTCAAAATTGTACTCTGGACAGCCAGATATGAAGTTTCTGAGAACGATTTCTTCTCGAGTGACGAATATATAGCTGAAAAATCTTAAATCGTACAGCATGCCAAACGCTTCTGCTGTCTTTTTTATACTTTCCATTACCTTTTTCGTCATTATATAACAGAATAAAGAACTTGAATAAATACTTTTCTGTTTAAAGCTATGGCGGATGACATCTATTTTTATACATATTATGTCATTCGCTATTAGCCAAAGACATCTATTTGTCTAATTATTTATAGCTTTGGCTATATATTTTGCGCTATAGAAATCTATAAAAAGGCCAGTATTTACTATTCAGAAAGGTGCAATATGTCTCTTGATGAATTCCAAAAAAGCGTTCAAGATCTAAGCAGAGCTTTAGATATGGCTCTTTCTAACAAAGTCGACTTCGCTAAAGACAATAAATCTCAACTTTTGGACTATAGAGGGGTTCAGCAGGAGCACTATAGACGGGCTTTTTTGCAGGCTTTGGACAATATTGAGAAGCACAAACGCTCTTTGATAGAGTTTAGTGCAATTGACGCTCACAACGAAAGAATCCTCGGGGCGATAGATGAGGCTTTTAACGAAATTAAGCAGTTGAAAGACGGTCTTAAATTAAGAGCAGCAATAGACAAGCTTGCTTATTATGTTTCTCAATTTCATCTTCCTAGTGCGGAAAAGATAACTATTAATGCAAATATGCTTCCTGCTGAAATAAAGTCTGAGTTGCTGGCAGATATTGATGAATTAAACAAATGCTTTTCTTCAGGATGTTACAGAAGCGCTTCAATTCTTTGCGGGAGAGTCTTAGAAACTGTGCTTCATAGAAAATATTTTGAAGTAACTGGAAATGATTTATTGGAGACTAGCTCAGGTTTGGGTTTAGGAAATCTTATTGCCAAGCTCGGCGAGAAGGGAGTTCGTTTAGACCCTGGCATTGCTAATCAAGTTCATTTGATAAATCAAGTTAGAATTCATTCTGTGCACAAAAAGCAGGATGCTTTCACTCCAACAAAAATACAAACTCACGCGATAATTCTGTATACTTTAGATTTGGTTGAGAAATTGTTGGTTAGATAATCACAATTTAAACACGTTGCATTTTCCATTGCATGGTCTTACTTCTTTGATTAACAAGGCATTTACTTTGTCTTCTAATCTTACATTTTTTCCGAGAATGTGAACTGGTTTTCCTACAAAGCCTTTTAGCGCTTTTGGATCGTTATCTAACTTAATGTACATAACTCCTGCGTAATTATCTCTGACTGTAAAAGGGTAATTTGTTGCAGAATCTTCTTTATTGTGCCACAAAAGTCCGCTGTAATAGTCCTCTTTCTCCTCGCGTTTAGAATATTCTGAAACGTAATCTTGATTCATTGGTTTATATCCAATGACTGGTGAACTAGCTTTTTTGACAACTTTAGGTACTCTTTTTTCTTGCGTAATCATAAAATCATCCCCTCAACAGTATTAATTAAAGAATATATAAATGAGAGGTATATGCGGTATGTGGTCTGTGGCTAATGGTCTGTAGTCTGTGGTTGATTTAATTAATTGATTGTTTTCAAATTCCTTTAGGTCTTGTTAAATCCTTGATTTCTTCTAACTGTTTTTGATACATTTTAACTTCCTGCACAAGTCTATCAACTATGCCTGTTGCGGGATGATAAAATTCTACGCACCAAAACGAAAACTTTATATATTATTGTATATTAACAATAATATTATTGTAATAATACCATGATAACGAAACTTCAACAGAAAATCATAGCAGTATTTGCTGGAAATATATTGGAAAAACACACTATTAGACGACTTTCTCAAATAATTAAGAAGAATTACAGAAATACTTACGAGTCTGTTCAAGATTTGATAAAAAATAAAATTTTGGTCAAAAAAAGAATTGGAAGAGCAGATGTTTGTTCTTTAGATTTAAGTCAAGAAAACTCAATCAACCCAGTAATTATTGCAGAAGATTTAAGAAAGTTGGAATTCAAAAAAAAATATTCTGGCATAAATATATTGTTAAATGAACTTAACTCTAAATTTGAGAAATATACTTCTTTCTTTTGCTTAATAGTATTTGGTTCATACGCGTCTATGACTGCTAGAGAAAAATCCGATTTAGACTTATTAATTATTATTAACAATTATAAAAATAAAAATGATTTTATTAAGGAAATAAATGCTTCGCAAATAACTTCTATTGTAAAAATAAATCCCATAGTAATACTGGAAAAGGAGTTTAAAGATATGTTAGGTGATAAAAAAGAAATAAATGTGGGAAAAGAAACTCTTAAAAAGCACATCATTTTCTTTAATTCAGAACTCTATTGGCAATTGGTGAAAAATGAAATCAAAAATTGACATAAATAACGAAATAAATATTCATATTAAGAAAGGAGAAATAGTAGAAAATGATTCTGTGGTGGGAAGCTACTGCAGACTGTTTATATCTAAAGCGGAAAGGAATTTATTAATTGCTAGTTTGCTGTTCAACGCCACTCAAAGCAAAGAGATTAAAGATATTCTAAAATTGCCTAACGATTTCACTGCAGTTGAATGGTGCATTATAATAAGTTATTATAGTATGTTTCACTCTGCTAAAGGTGCATTAGCTAAACAAAAAATCAAAATTACTGAAGACAACTCTCACGAAGCAACGGTTAATGCTATGTACTATTACTATTTATTTTCTGGTAAATTAGAGAAAGAAATTTTTAGCAAACTAGAGAATGCAAAAAAAGAAGCAGTAAAATTAATAGAAAGTCTAGAAAGAGCAAGAACTCTCAGAAATGAAGTGAATTATGAACTCAAAGATTTGCCAAGGATACAAACTGCTAAAGAAATTATTGAAGATGCAAAACTTTTTGTTAACAGAATGAAAG
>CAYHXI010000112.1:0-5000 GCA_964360565.1 uncultured Methanosarcinales archaeon
AAATGAACTTAAACGATTTATTAAAAAACTTAGAAGAGCTACAAAGAAAACCTTTGGAAGAAGCAAAACAAAAATTTCCAGAATTTGAAAGAGCAGCAAATGAACATTTGGAAACTGTAAGGACAACAAACAAAGTAGTTGGACCCTATGAGACAAAAGATGGAGAAGTGTTCGAATCTGCTTTCAGAGAAGTGCCAGGGTTGTCAAGCGCTTATGGAAAATTAGTCAGCTCAGTACTTCCAGAGCGTGCAAAAGGATATTCCTATGTGGAAGCTGGAGTTCAGTATTGGGTTGATGGCAGACTAGGTAAACCGCAAGGAATGCTTTAATTTTTTTTGGAGCTCTTAAGCTCCTTTTTTTTTAAATTTTTTTTAGAAGAAACTTTCGAAAAGCTTAAATACTTATTCAATTACATTACAATTACTATGGTAATGGATACTTTGCAAGTTAGGTTGAGTCATGGTTTAGTAGAACGGGTAGATTCTTTGGTAGAAACTGGAGTATATGCAAATCGCTCAGATGTAATTAGAGATGCTGTAAGAAGGTTTGTATGGCAAAATGAATTAGGAAGTATTTCTAACAAAGGAGATTCAGTAAATTTGATTAGAAAAGTAAGAGAAAAATTGTCAAAAGAAAAAATAGATTTAGATGAAATAAATAACTTATAATAATTCTTCAGGTTTTTTTGCCTCAACCTCATACTTTTTAGCAGTCTGCAGTAATTTCATATCTCTGGATACTAGAATTGATTTTGTTTTTTTTGCTAATAACATGTGAATGATGTCGTAAAAACTTATTTCATATCTTTCTTTTGATTCTATTTTTCTTGCCTGCTCAAATTCTTCTCTGCTTAAAGTTATTTTTTTAAAAGTTGGCAGAGAGCAAAATAGCTCTTTTTTTGCATCGAATTCTTCCTCAGTTAGAATAAAACTTAACTCTTTCAATAAAAAACCAGAGTAATAAATTTCAGAATTGTCAAGCTCGCATTTTTCAAAAAATCTTTCAGCGAAAACCCAAAATTGGACGCCGTTGTTTTCTTCTTTCTGCCAAAGATTCAAGTAAACACAAGAGTCAACATAAAAATTTTTAGTCATTTGAGCAAATGAAATGATAGAGTTAATAAAGTTAACTCACGCAAAATTTATAAATAATACACATAATTAAACTCTACAATGAACAATTTATTGAATAAAGAATCAAGAATTATAATTTCTATTAGCATTAGCATTATAGCTTAATTGCTCATTGGCAAAATTTCGTTCAAAACATTCTAAGTTTTTTATGTCGCTTAGGACTTGATAACTCTATTTGGCGCATGAACGCTTGGTTTGAGGAATTCTAGCTGATGAAAAATATTTACTAAATATATTAATAAGTCGACGGACTTTAAACGTGGAGAAAAATAAAATGAACTTAAACGATTTATTAAAAAACTTAGAAGAGCTACAAAGAAAACCTTTTGAAGAGGCAAAACAAAAATTTCCAGAATTTGAGAGGGCAGCGAACGAACATTTAGAATCGGTAAGGACAACAAAAGAAGTAGTAGTTCCTTATGAAACAAAAGATGGAGAATTGTTTAAATCTGCTTTCAAAGAAGTGTCCGGACTATCAAATGAGTATGGAAAATTAGTCCGCTCAGTACTTCCCGAGCGAACAAAAGGATATTTTTATCTGGAAGCGGGTTTTCCATATTGGGTGGATAAATTACAAGGTAAACCGCAAGGAATGCTTTGATTTTTTTGGAGCGCTTAAGCTCCATTTTTTTATTTTTTTTCAGTAATAATTAAAAGCCCAGAGAGTTGGTACTGAACTATGAATCAATACGAAGAAAAACTAAAAAATTACATTAAAGAACACAACATAAACGCAGAGCATCTTAGTTTTAATCAGTCTTGCCATTCTGTAGAAGATGCTGCAAAAGCAGTAAATGCTAGTGCAGAAGATTTTGTTAAAAACATTTGCATGATTGATGCTCAAGGAAATCTTATTTTAGCAATAGTGAAAGGAGAAGATAAGGTCAGCATAAATAAAGTTGGAACTATTTTGAATATCGAGCGACCGAGACTTGCAACACCAGAAGAAATTCTGGAGAAAACAGGCTACCATTGCGGAGGAACACCTTCATTCGGCTACTCAGCTATATTTCTTATAGATTCTAAAGTGATTGAAAAAGAAATAGTTTATTCTGGAGGAGGCTCAGAAAACTCTCTAGTGAAAATTTCTACGAAAGAACTGCAGAGAGTGAATGATGGAAGAGTGGTGAATATTAGAAAAAAATAAATGGATGATTAATTCAATACCTTAATATATGTGAAATGTAAGACAATATGCAATGAGTCTTGAACTAAGTTTCGGGCTTGAAGATGTGATTAACAAGTTAGAGTGGTACGCTTCTCTGAAAAAAAGCGCAAGAGAGAGTAGATATTCTATCGATAAACACTCTTTTTTCAATCCAATGACTGTTGTTTCAGGCTATACACAAGCAGTTATAAGCGATACTGAATTGGGATTGAGCGGTCTTGACTCACAACAACTTTCAACAGTATTAAATTTTTATACTATTACCTTAAAACTTTTTGACATTTACAAAGATACATACACTCAGATTTACAAAGAAAATTTAAGCAACCAAAAAACCATCGCGCAATTAGCTGGAGATTTTTATACAACTTTAAAAATTTTAACTGAAAGTGCTCAATCACTATCTGTGTTAGAAAATTCTTCTAAACTGGGTGAAAATCAAAAAAGATGTTTTCAAAAAATGAGTTCCAGCTTAAAATCCGCTGTTTACATCTGCAACAAAACATTTACTTCAAAAAATGGCCAAGAATATTCATTAGTGAGAGATTTTGAAGAGTATTTATCTGTGCTTAAGAGCTTGCTGAAATCTTCAGGTGTACAGCTTAATTACAGACAATTCGACAACATACTAACAAAATCAGACTATATAACTGAAGTTATTCAACCGCTAATCAATAACGCTCTAGACCATGCCTTCAAAACAAAAATTCCATCTCCTGAAATAAATATTTACAGTGCAATAGAGCCGGAAAAAAATCTTTACAAAATAATTGTAGGCGATAATGGTGATGGAATACCTGAGCAGATTTTACCTAGAATTTTTGAGAAAGGATTTACCACAAAAAAAGACATTTTAACTGAGCACGGAATAGGATTGTGGGGAGTGAAGGAATTCGTCGAGAGTTGTGGAGGAGAAATCACTGTTGAAACTTCTAAATTGGGAACTATATTTGTTGCAACAACACTATATCAAATAGAAGACTGCTGTTTGGTGCAAAAATTAGTTGATTGAATCATTTTTTTCTGCTAGAACTTTTAACTTCATTCTTCTCTATTTTCTTCTCAGCGAACTTTTTGAAAGAATCGTCAAATTGATTCAGCCAGTAGTCTACAATATCCTCTGCTAAATCATCTTCACACTTATTTTTATCGGATTCATACTCGATAAATGTTTTCAAAGAATGCTCTAATTGTTTTTTGATTTGTTCAAATTGTTTTTTGAAGTTCTGCTGTTGAGCCATAACATTTATCTGAGGCCAAGATTTCAAGAAAGACTCGTATTGCTGTTTAGCAAAATTATTTAATAAAGATTTGCATTGCTCTTCTGATAATTTCTGTGGAATAGCTCTAACAGGTGTTTGTACTGGAGGAACTGGGACAACTTGTGGCTGGTAGATGGTGGCGGGTGGTTTGTAGTCTGTGGATGGTGGCTGGTAGCGAGTAGTTTGTGGTTGTGAATATATTGAAGTTGGAGGTTTGTATTCAACAACTGCAGGTTTAGGAGTGGGAGTTGGGGTTTGTCGATTAATTTGCGGCTGAGGAGTTTGAACTGGAGGAATAGGTTGATAATATTCTACTGGTTTAGAATATGGAGTTATAGTTGGAGTGTATGTGGGTGGTTTGTAGTCTGTGGATGGTGGCTGGTAGCGAGTAGTTTGTGGTTGGTAGTCAGTAGTCTCATGTTTTTGTGTTTGAATAGTTACTGGCAAATAAGTTTGAGGAGAAATCTGAGTATTAGTTGGATTTGGTGAAGGAGTTTTAGTTTGTGCTATTGTTGGAGTTGGACTTTGAGTGGGTGATATAGCTGGCTGAATAGTACTTGAGGTTATAGGAGTTGGAGATATTTGCTGTGTTGTACTAATATTTTGTGTTGGAGGTTTTTGAGTAGTTTGATTCTGAAAAATCACTTTTGTACAGCCCGCGTTTTGAATATAAACAGTTCCTTGAGTACAAATACATGGCTTTGCAGGATCGTTGTTTTCATGCCTCCCTCCAGTATTTGAGCATTTTGTCTGGCACCTCGGCGGAGTACCAAGAATTTCCAAATTAGGACTTTTGCACGCGCACTTTCTGTTGTTAATGACGGATTCATTTCTTCCACCCAGAAGAGTTACACAATCGCAAGCACACAAATAGTCTGGCTTTCCTTTAGAGAGGGATTTTATCGTTCCGGTTATGTTGCCGCCAGTTCTTGTGCAGTCTTCTCTTTCTCTCCAGTTTTTACTGCACCATTCTGCTGGAGCAACTACAATTGGAACAGAGTCGGTTCTAGGAAGGTCTACTCCTTCAGAAACCTGAATTTCGAAAATGCTTTCAATAGCTTTTGACACCCTAAGAGGATTCTCGATAAGTACATCTGGAGAAGTTTTTACTAATCCTTGTACTGCTTCATTTGCAGAGTCGAGAAATGATTTAGCAGCAAATCCTGTAATTGCACCAGTTATTGAAGTTTCAGAATAAAAAACAAAACCTAAAGACGCTATTGCAAACAAAAGTACAAACAAGAATGTAAATGCCTCTTTTTTGAACATTTCTATTGGAAAAGAACATAAATATATAAACATTTACATCTTAAATATTAAAAAAGAGGATGAAAAATAAACTAATTGTAATATTAATCGCTATTTTAACTATTTTAGTGAGTTGCAAAACAGCTCCTCAAGAAGGATTTCCTGAGTTGGAAGGCAAATACGCAACAT
>CAYHXI010000113.1:0-4961 GCA_964360565.1 uncultured Methanosarcinales archaeon
CCCTTCTCGGGGCTACCTCTCTCAAGGCCCCTACGGATCTTCGGCTTGGTGAGCCATTACCTCGCCAACAACCTAATCCGCCGCCGACTCATCTTGAAGCATTGCTTTTGAAGAAAAGCACATTCCAGTATCTTTTCCATATCCGGGTTTACACTCAGTTTCCCGAGATTATCCCAGACTTCAAGGAAGATTATCGACGTGTTACTGAGCAGTTCGCCGCCCATTGCTGAGCTGACTTGCATGTCTTAACAGAATTCTGATAGCAGCAACCTCCTGCAGGATAAACAGGAATTAAACGTAAATACATAATAAAATATTTTTTTGTACAATCCGCCAAATATTTTATTTGTTCTCTATATCCTGGGTCGCATTTCAAAAAATTAACTAAATTGACTTCGTAACACAAAACTTTTCATCATGCTCAAAACAAAAATTTGAGCACTCACTCTGTAAGCATAATTTGCTCGACCTCAGATTTCCCGAGGCAAAAGAATTTGTTGGAAATGTACCAACGTTGGAGATGATTTAAATTAATAGTTGCGAGTTATTTAAAAAGCTTTCTATACCTTTTGCGAATTCACTCGACAAAAATCAAGTTCATTCAGCAAAAGTTCATTAATTGTTTGATTTCTTTTGATTAAACTTTTCTTTTTAAGAAAAGTTCATTAGAAAGCTTTATAAAACACAAATATCTTTTTATTTTTAATGAAGCGAAGTTCACGTCGTTGGAAGAAAAAAGGCCAGATGAGATGGAAATGGCAGAGAAAAAGAATTAAGAAAGAAAAGAAGAAAAGAGCAGCTAGATCGAGTTAAATTATTTCTTAGGATTTTTAGGTTTTTAATGAGAGATAGATTTCAGTTCAAGTCCTGACGGACAGAGAGTCAAAAACACTCAGCTCACAAACTTTGTTGTTCACTGAATGACATTAGATTGTTTTACCAGTCATTCAGTGAATTCGCCGAACTGTATTTATCAATTGCCATTAAAGTTCGACGTTATTCGCGAGTGGTTTTGAGAAATATTAATGAGATAAACAAAGAATAAAGATAAATCACTCCACCAAAATATTTACAAAGTAATCACTATTTAATGGTTACAAAACGAAAGATTTAAATAGTTGAAGATATAATGCTACTTAAAGCATCATCAAATGATGTTTTGGAGGAACAAAATGGCAAAAGAAATAGCAGGTGTAAAAATCCTGTCATTAACAGATTTATTAAAAGTATCTGCAGTTGGTGTTGGTTCAGTCATAGCAGGCATAGAATTTGGGACTAAGCTTTACAATTTAGTTGAAAAGAATAGTGTTCCAATTCAAAATGCAGTTGGGTCTATAGGTTATGAACTTTCAGAAAAAGGCTTGCCTGCCCTCGCAATATTGGCAGGACTTTATTTAGCTCAATTAGGAGCAAAATCAACTATGCAATATTTGAAGAATTAATTTTTCTTTTTTCATTTCTTCTTTTGATAATATTCTTTAACATCCTTCATCGACCACGGCTTCGCATCTTTCATAGAAAAACCAAGTTTCTCTACGGCAGACTTTAATTTTTCTAAATTAGGAGCTTCGATTTCCAGGTAAGTTGGAAAAGCTTCTAGAGAATCTATTTCAAAATGAACATTGTCTAAAGAATAAGAAATTCTGTATTTGTTGGCTTTACTTTTTGATTCTACCAAGCCAAGAAAGCTCAGGATTTTTTTTGCATTTTCAAAATCATCGCAAGTTATTTCAGTTTCTTCCATTACTTTGGCTTCACTTTTGCTGACTTTTTTCTTCAATGTTAGTTCTGCAAATTTTTCTTTGTTCCTGAGCCGCAAAAAAGAGTCATCTTTCGCGAGTTTTTTATCTGGAAAATCAAAGAATATTGCATTTACTTTTCCTTCATATTCTTTTTTAGCACCGAGAGATTCTAATTTTTCAATTACTTTATTTTTATCAATGTCTAGAATTTTTACTTCGATTTCGTTCATGATTCCACTGAGGTTGCAGAAGTTAAAAAGGTTGTGTATTTTTTTATTTTGATTCCATAAATCCTAGTGCTTTATGTTCTAACAAAAATTGATGAACTTTTCTCGGGTTGAGATTCATCTTTTCAGTATAATTATATCTTTGCAAAAACAGTTCAACCAGCGAAGGACTAAATTCAATATCAAGCATAGCAGAATTCGCTCTCACTAGTTTTTCAACAAAATCTTTTGAGTATGGTTTTTGCAAAGTATAATCAAAAATAACAAATCTATCTCGTATAGACTCTGGCAAAGTATCAAATCCTTCTGGATTGACACTCAAAATAGTTGTAACATTTTTTGGAAAATCCACTGGTCCTTGAACATCTGTTCTGAACGATTCAAAATATCTTGGGTCGTAGTGTATGTGTAAATCGTCTATGTATATGACAGTAGGGTAACCTTTTTCACCATAAAATTCTGCTAATTTAAGTAGATTTGATGTCCAGCTAGAATCAATCAATATTAACTTGAAATCTAATTTATTAGCTAAATATTTCATCGATAATGTTTTTCCCACACCAGGTTCTCCATATAAAGCGACAAAAGGAATTTGATTTCCTGCAACAAAAGCAGTCATTAAATTTTCAAGTCGTTCAACATTTTTATCTTGTCCAATTATCCATTCTCGCTCGATATTTTTTATTTTAACAGGTTCAATATTATGCGCTTGATTTCCAACTCTGAAAATAGAGTATTGATTGAAAGGATCTATTTTTTCATTCGCTTTGTAAACTAAATCAAAAATATTTTTCAATTCAGTTCTCCAATCTTCAGTTTTCAAAAGTAATTTGTAAAGCTGTAGAATTGGTTTTTTGTCTAATTTTTCAAAGAAATCATCTGGAAGGTATGTCTCTTTGCTAGTAGCATGTCTAGATGAATGTATCCTTTCAATGAATTTGAATTCTGAATCTATTCCTTCTTCAATATTTCCAAGTCTTCTTGGAGGAGAAGTATAAGTTGCAATTCTTTTATTCACAATAGGTTCTAAAGCAGTATGCAATTCAACTAGCAATGATTGGTAATCTTTGAAAATTAGTGCAGGATTTATGCTAGAAAGTTCTTGCAATAGATGTAAATATTCACTTGTATGCTCTAAAATTTCTCTGCCAGCTAAATCAACATGTGCATCTCTGAAATAATAGTGGTCATGAAGTGTTTCTGTGGCTAACTCTAAACAAAAATAAGACTTTAATGACTTTGGTAAATTTTTTGTAGTCTTGTGAGAGAAAGCAGCCAACAAATTCAACTGACTAAACAAAAACATAGATACTGAGTCAAGTTTTTTATCTCCAGAACGATACTTTTCTTTAGCGCGAAAAGCAGGTTTACAACAATTGTATAAATTTTCAATATCATTCAACTTAATTGGTTTTTCTTCACTAATTAAAAGTTGACGAATCATTTTTTTAAGATCTTTCTCTAATTGAACGAACGCTTTAGAAAATGGCAAATGAAATCGTCTTCCTTCTTCTCTTACTGCAAAATAATCGTATGCACAAATGTTATCAAATCTAACAGTATATTCTTGAGTGTGTCTTAAAAGATCAACAGCTTTAATGTGTGTGCTATCTAGAATAGATTCTAAAGATTCATCATTTATTTCAGTTGACATTAAACCCTCCTCTGAATGATTATCTAGGTCTGTTTAAAAAGATTCTGAATTTTTTTCCGAAAATTTTACAAAAGAAATATAAATTGAAACAACTTTAGTTAACTGGTGGAATGTCCTCAATGCAAAACTAAATTGAAAAAATCAATATTTGATGTAGGAAATAATGTTGAAGCTAATTCTTTACATTGTTCTAATTGTCAGTTCAATGTGACGTCTGATAAAGAAATTAGAAGAGTGACTAAATTGATAAAATCATTTGATTAACTGTTTACTCACGTAAACCCCATCATCAGCATAGCCTTGTTTTCTGTAATATTCTTTGACTCCGACGCCAGAGATGATTACCATTTTATTTTTGCCATTCTCGAGGGCAATTTGTTCTGCTTTTGCAAGCAATTGTTTTCCGTAGCCTTTGTGCTGAACTGTTCCTTTATCTCCTAAAGGAACTGCAGTTCCGTAAACATGCAATTCTCTGATTATTGCAGTTGTTGGAGTTATTTCTTGTCTTAAGCATTGCGAAGGAAATCTTAGTCGACAAAAACCTAGAATTAAATCGTTTGACGTATCATCCGCAGATATAAAGAATTCTTTGCTTCCTGATGCTTCAAATTCTTGAACATTAATTTTAATATTTTCAAAATCAATTTTGTGATCTTTGGGTTCTCTGCAACGAATGCACCTGCACTTTGGTTTGTATTTCTCGTGAATGTATTGCCTTAAATTGGTCTGCCCGACTCCTGCTGACCAAAATTTTGTTGGAACGTCTCGGTTTATTCTTTGAACTCTGCAGTATTCTGGAATAAATGGTTTGAATTCTGCAATTAAAGAGGCGGCTTCCTCAGTTGTCTGCGGCTTGAAAGTTCCTTTCTTCCATTCTTGATAAAGTGCAGTTCCTGGAGAAACCATACAAGGATAAATCTTCAACATATCTGGACGATAATCTGAATTTGAAAATAATTCTTTCATTCCATCTAAATCTCTTTCTTTATTTGTTAAAGGAAGTCCAGGCATGTAATGAGCAGAAATTTTGAATCCTAAATCTCTGAGAATTTGAAAAGATTCTTTTGTGTCTGCAGATGAATGACCTCTGTGAGTTTTTGTAAGAACGTCGTCGTAAATTGATTCTATGCCTACTTCAACCCTAGTGCAACCCTGCAAAAGCATTCGGTTGCCTTCGGAAAGTTTCGCCCAGTCTGGCTTGGTTTCTACACAGAGAGCAACACATCTTATTGCAGAAGATTCATTTCTTTTTTGTTCATACTCTAAATTTTTTTGGTTTGAACTTTTAATAATTAAAACTTTTGCGTGAATTTTTTCAGTTCTTTCTTTGCTAGCGAT
>CAYHXI010000114.1:0-3539 GCA_964360565.1 uncultured Methanosarcinales archaeon
TTACCGCAAGAGATTGTACTTAAAGAAAGTACAACAGCTCCTAATGTTGTTGTTAGTTTGTTTAGCATATTTACTTCGCAAATATGTAGATTAATAAAGATTGTTGTTGTGGAGAATATATTGGTGTATTTTTTAAACGATAAACTGCTTATCATGAATTATTTCGCAGCTGTGGTCTAGTGGTATGATGCTGGCTTCCCAAGCCGAATGTCCGGGTTCGATTCCCGGCAGCTGCATGCACTATATATTTTTTGGCTGTCTAAAATTTTTCATTTCCCCAACAAAAGCAAAGCAATATCCAGCACAAACAAAGCAACTATTGTAACTTCTAAAATAAAATTTCTTCTAAACTCTACTTTAGTTGTTAGCATTGTGTATGTCGTCATCAAAGTATCTAATTTAGAGTTAACGCTTTCTTTCCATTTGTCTAGGTAAAATCTTTGCGAAGCTCCAGCATAAACTTTTGCGAGGTAAAGGTCTCCAATTAATTTAAGAGAGTTCTCAACTTTTTCAATAACCTCAACTACATCAAGCCTAACTTCAGAAAGGGATTCCAATTTTTTTTCATAAGGGGCTATTAGATTATACCATCCCTTAAAACTATCCATGTCATCATACGTTTCATCGAGAGTTTTGTCTAAATATTCATCATACGTTCTGAGCTCAAGAAGCTGAATTACAGCATGCTCTAAAACATCCAAAACATCATATCCGAAGCCAGGGTCATATAAAAAAGAAGCATTCCAATCGATTATAACTAAGTCATTTGGATAATACGACAAAGGATTTTTTATTGCATCTCTAAGTTCTTGATCAGAAACAGTTTTTTCTTCCCCAATTAAAGCTGAGGCGATGTCCATGCTGTGATCTTTCAAAAGTTTTTTCATCGTGGTTTCTTTGTCAAACTCTACAATTTGGAAAACTGCGTAAGTTTCTAAGAATTCTTTGTGCAATGGCTGCATTATTGCTTCTTTCAACTCTCCTTTTATTTTTTCCATTTCTTTTCTAGCTTCATTTTCTAATTCTTTATTCTCAACGAATTTTATACTTGTTTTTCTTAAATCTGAAATTCCACCTTGCAAAGGAATCCAAAATCGAATAGAAACAACTCCAAAATCATAAATTTTCGAATCGACTTCAACTTTTATTTGCTCATCTTTCAACTTAATATTTTTAACTCCTAATTTGATTTGTAAAGGAGGAACCCTATACTGCAAATAATCTGGAGTTAGTCTTCTGCACGTAAGCTGAAGTTCAACTGGTTTTTTTCCAAGAATTTTTTCTATTTTATCAAGCAAAATTTCGTTGCCTAAGTCAAAGCAATAGTACAAAACCAAATACCCATTTTTTATCTGCATAACTCTGCAGAATATTTCCTGGCTTATATAGTTGATGGTTTAGAAGAATATAGTGAACTTATTTTAAGTTAATAATAAGTGTATTTTCTTGGATAATTCCAGAACTATACCTTCTTAAATCACACCCACTCCACATTCTCAGCCATGCTTTTAATTCCAGAAGCAAGAGTTTTTTCATCTGCAATAAAATTATGAGTATAAGGATACAAAATCCATTTAGTTTCTGTTTTTGAATTAGGATTTGCAAAAAATAGAGCTAAGTTTTTGAATTTCGCAAAAGAACTCCAATCCTTGATTAAGAATTCAACATTCTTTTGAGAGTTTAGACAGACAACAATAATGTTTTCTTCACGAAGTCTAAATTTTAACTCTTCATTTAATTCTTCTGAAACAATAATGAATATATCTCCTGTGATTTTTTTTACTACAATATCGCTCCATTCTCCTTTAGAGAACTCCAAAATTTCATTTTTAAGTAAATCTCTATTTTTCAAATAATTCTTTATCCAATCTTGGAGAGTGTTGCCCATGATGACACTATGACAGTCTAATATATAACTTTTTCGATAGAATGATTCGAGTATAGAAATGTTTATATAGACAAAATTGTAATTCAATCAAGAAGTAAAAATAGAGGTATTACATAGAGGTATAGCTGAACAAGTTCAGCGTAACCTCTTCGTGTAACTCAGAGGTGAAATATGACTGAATCAGTATTGCCTGGAAGTTTTCTTAATGAAGCAATAGCCAACACTAGAAAAGTACAAGAAGAAGATAGCAGTGATTTATTAGGATTTAAAACTCTTGTCCCCACACTTCTAGAAAAAGGAATAGACAACATAAATCTTGCAATGTTCAATGAAGAAACTAAACTGAAGCTATTAAATGTTTTAGGAGAAGAATACTTAAGAAGAGGAAGACTGCATGAATCAGTCAAAACATTCATTTTAGCAAACAATAAAAAAAGACTTTCTGCAATAGGAGATGACTACGATAAAATAGGACAGACTACAAATGCAATCGAATGCTACGAATTAGCAGAAGAAAAAACAAAATTGTTCACCCTAGGAAGAAGATGTATGGAAGAAGGCAAATATAGAGATGCGATAAAATCATTCAGCTCACTAAATCATGTACAAATGCTAGTTCAAGTGGGGGAAGAATGCTTAGTAAGATCAAAATGGGACTATGCTTTGGAAGTTTTCAAAATATTAGGAGACACTCAAAGGTTGATAAAATTAGGAGATTCCTGCATGAAAGAAAGACAATTAGCATATGCATTTCAAGCTTACGAATTTGCAGGAGACAAAGGAAGACTCAATCAACTAGGAGACTATTGTCTAAAAGATGGATTGTTTTCAACTGCACTTAAAGCATACACTCTTGCTCAGAACACAATGATGGTTGAATTCATAAAACAAAACTTCGGAAATGGAGTGAGATAAAAAAATGGCTTCAAGATGCGCTAAACACAAAAAAGAAATAATCGGCGGATGTATGTGGTGCGGAGGAAATTTATGCAAGCTTTGTGTTTCAGCAGTTCAAGGAAGCAAAAAATTTTATTGCGACAAATGCGTACACTTATTAGGAGTTGAAAAAAATGGATCTTGAAAAAATAAGAAAAATAAATGAATTAACAAAAACATTACAACAACACAATTTTGCAACTTCTTCAATTGATGCTGTGGAAAACGCTTCTCAAGTTTATAATTATACTCCAAAAGTAGAAGAAAATCCATTTCAACAACCAAGCCAATTAGGAAACCCATTTGTTGCTCAAACACAAGCACAATCTCAAAATTTTACTGTGACTCCAGCAGCTTCAACTCCAGTTCAAGAACAAAAACCTTCCGAAACTCCATCTCTGCTTGAGAGAAGATATCAACTTATTTTGGAAATGAGTACAAAAAGATTTGACCAAGAAATAAATGGATTGAAAGACCAGATATCTACGTTAAGTGGTCAAATAATGAGTTTAAGAGCAGATATCATGAAGATTTCTTCTCAGCCAAAACCTCAATATCAACAAGAAGTAAAAAACGAGCAAACTCAACAAACTCAATCATTAAACCAACAATATCAACAGGAGATTTCTCAACAACAAAATACTCAAAGCAATCCAACTTCCGAACCTAAAAAAGAGCATCCTAGACAAGGCAAATTCACATCAGAAGATGTTCC
>CAYHXI010000114.1:3639-4938 GCA_964360565.1 uncultured Methanosarcinales archaeon
AAGTATTGATGTGTGATATGAATCAAAAAGAGGTTGAGAAAGCTTTTCTTAATAGTAAATTAGAGAAGATTAATTTAATTGAAAAGTCAGAAATTGGTTTTACAAATGAAGTTTATTCAATTAATGATGATTTTATTTTGAAGATGTGTGGAGAAGAAGACAATGAAGAAAATTTTGCAAAAGAAATTTATTTCTATAATTATTTTAAAGGCAAAATTCCAGTTCCTAAAATTATAGTCTATGACAACACTAAAAAGAAGTTTAGTAAAGTATTTGTAATTTATCATAAAATAAAAGGAGATAATCTTTATGCTAAATGGCATTTGCTGAGCAATGCTGAGAGAAAAAATATTGTTAAACAACTTTGTAAGATTCTTAAAAAGATAAATAATTCTTCATATGGAAATTTTGTAAAAAAATTCAAGTTAAAGTCTTCAATAAATTGGCACGATAAAATACTCAGTCAAATTAGAAGCCATTTGAAGAATATCGAGAGTAAAAAAATTCTCTCCACAGAATTTATACAAAAAATAAAGAGTTTTGTAGAAACACATCATCAAGTATTAAATGAACAAAAAATTGCCCTGGTGCATTGGGATGTACATTTTGATAATATACTTATTAAAAACAATCAAATTGTTGGATTGATAGATTTTGAAAGAACTGAGCTGGCATCTATTGATTTCACACTAGATGTTATCAAAAGGATGGTAGAGTATCCAAAGAAATACATGTCTAAGAAATTTGAAAAATTTGCTAAAAAGAAAGAGTACTCCAAACTTTTAAATTGGTTTAAAGAATTTTATCCAGAACTATTCCAATTTAAAAATTTAGATAAAAGATTAGATTTATACTCGATTGAGCACGATTTAGCAACACTCTTAGGATGGCCTAATTCTAAAGCAACGAAAAAAATGATTGCAAAAACAGTAAGATACAAAAGTACAATATGATGTATCTTCAGATTTTCTATTTAACTCACGCAAAATTTATAAATAATCAACTTATAAATTAAGTTACAATGAACAATTTTGCAAATTTGAATATTGAAATTATAACTTCTATTAGCATTAGCATTATGGCTTAATTGCTCATTGGCAAATTCCTTTCTAACATTCTAAGTTTTTTTATGCTGCTTAGGACTTGATAACTCTATTTGGCGCATATGCGCTTGGATTGTGGAATTCTGCTGGTGAAAATTTTAACAAAACGAAAACAAAAATAAAAAAAATAAGTCGACGGAATTTAAACGAGGAGAATTAAAATGAACTTAAACGATTTATTAAAAAACTTAGAAGA
>CAYHXI010000115.1:0-4928 GCA_964360565.1 uncultured Methanosarcinales archaeon
GTATCAAACATTTCAAACAATTCTTGATTACTTAGCGCATTCAGGCAAAATAATGATTGATAAAGATAACTGCATAATTTGGACTTACGATCCCAGAGGAATAAAGAAACTACTTGATAAAGGGGTAAAATTACGTTGAATAAAGAAAAATCAATCTATGTAACCTTTGGGGAAGTCAAAATAGAGAAAGAATTTGAACTTCTTAAAGATGGAAAATTTCAAGACAAACAGCTTTATGAATTTATTAATCGTGCGATGAAAGAAATAAAGATTAATCCACTTTGCGGAATTAAGATTCCTAAAAGACTTTGGCCAAGAATTTACATACTTGAAAACAATATTACTAATTTGTGGAAGTATAACCTGCCAGATGGTTGGAGATTAATTTACACGATTAAAGAAAACGAAGTGATGATATTAAATGTAATTCTAGAATGGTTCAACCACAAAGATTATGAAAGAAGATTTGGATATTAATATATCAATTTAGGTAAACTCCGACAAATAAATTCTATAACCACTTTTTATAGAAACAGTTCTGACATTTCCAAAAACTTCAAGCATCTTTTTTGATAATGTTTCTCCACCTTTGTTATGACGTGCGACTAATTGAAGCGTGCCTTTTGGATTAAGATTGTTTTTAGAGTCTTCAATCATTTTAAAGCAAACATCTTTCCCTGCAGTCTGAGGAGGATTCAAAAGTATAACATCAAATTTTTCTTCAGGAAAAGCAGTGAAGAATTCACCTGAGTTAACATTAACATCAACATTGTTTTTTAGTGCGTTTTCTTTTGATAATCTTACTGCCCGCTCATTGATATCACTCATAAAAACAGTTATTTTTGGAAATGCTTTTTTAATTGCAATTCCAACTGCACCATAACCGCATCCTAAGTCCAATATTTTTCCCAGCGGAGGAATGACAGAATCATTTGCAAGAAGTCTAGTTCCTAAATCAATTTTTTGTGCAGAAAAAACTCCAGAAGAAGTTTTGAAAACAAATCTGTTGCCCCGCAAATAATCCTCAAATATTTTGAGTTCCTCTTGAGAAGTCGGACTTTTTGTAAAATAATGCTCAGGTTTCATTGGATTATTCTATAGTATTGGTAAAGGATTCTATCAGCAGACTTTATTAAATTAAATTCTTTGCCTTGGATATGCACGCATCTATCCTTCAAAGAAACTTTTTCTGGAGAATTAATTTCCAAGAAAACAACGGATTTGTTTTCATCTCCGCAATTAACAATTGGACGAATTTCACACGCTTCAGTTTGATTGACTGTGCAAGCCATCTCAACTTTTCTGTTTAAAGGATCTAAAAATGCAAAAGATAAATCTGCAGCAGCCATGGCTAAATACTTAAAATCTTTTTCATCCGAAAGCGGATTGAATGTAATGTATAATTTATCCGCTTCATTAAAACTATCATTTAAAGCTCCTACAACAGGAACAGATATTGCTTCGTGAGGATTAAATCTAAAAGGAACAGTATATAATTTTCCAGAGTTGCTCTCCCACTGAGTATGCCATACATCATCTATTTTTGAAAATTTGAAAAGATTGTAATCAATTGTTTCTGGACCAAGAAAAGGAACATATTTTACGAAAACCACTGCAAACATGATAAGCACAATAGCGATTCCTAGAATGATTGAGATTCCTTTCCAAGAAACAGAGTTGTCTTCTTTCTCTTGAATACTTTCATCTATTCTTATAACTGGAGGTTTTTCATTTCTCTTCATTTTTTCTTCGAGTTCGTTAAAGTCCATTATTCAAAAACTCCTGCAACAATATAGACTAATTTATCAACAATTTCAAGCAAATCTTGCTGAGAGGAATATTTTACAACAACACAGTCATTTTTAAGCTGTGCAGAGGAAGTGTTTGATTTTTCGAAAATTAAAACTGGACTGGTTTGAGAAGCATTTACACAATTAATTTCTGGAAGAGAAAAATTTTGAGCATTAGTAAGAGCGTTTATCACTATTGGTCTTCCAAGTTTTATACTTCTATCTTCAAAAGAAAATTGAGCGTATCCAAGAAGTTCAGCATCTTCAGAATATGGATTGTAAGATATTGTAATAACTGGAGTTTCTTTGAACAATTTTTTGACAGAATCTTCTACAGCAATACTTTCTAATCTATCTGGAAGAGAAGTGAAGAAAACTTTTTTACCATTTATTAAAGTGAACAAACCTTCTTCAGTGAGAACAAAAGATTTTCCTTTGTATGAAAAAGTTTGTGCATTGCCTGTGCTTTCGCTTAAGATAAATCCGAAAGTACTAAACACCATAACTCCAATTATAAACAGAGCAGCTAAAGTTTGTTTATTCACCATATGAAATCACTATCTCAGCACGTTTTAAATTCTTTTCCATTCTGTTCAAATATTCTCCTAGTTTTAATCTCACTTTTGCTTTCAGTTCTTCAGGAAAGTTCAACTGATTAATTTCCACATCCCAATCTATTTTTGGAAGAACAGTCATTGTTCCTTCAAATTCTCTGCCAGATTCTTTCGCTTTATTTTCAAATTCTTCTCCTAGCTTTGTTCCAAACACTTTCAGCGCAGGAAATTTAGAGATAGAGTTCGCTCCTGCTTTCAACAATAGAGGAATTCTATTAAGTTTATCTGTCCAAATGCCAGCTTGCAAATCAATCTTTGGAAATGCTATTCTTGTCTGAGCAATCCACCAAGCATGATAGTTTTCATCAGGAGAAATAGCGTTTTCAAAATAAGTCCCATTCACAGGATTAAGAGAATACATATGAATCTTTTCCATATTATACTTTTTAACCCATTCAACTAACAAGGGAAAATCTTCTTTAGTTTCTCCCAAACCAACGATAAGAGTCATTCCTGTTTTTAGACCTAATTTTATGGCGTTCTCAAACATATTTTCTATAGGTTTGTAAGGCTTAGAAGGACAGACAAAATCATGAACTTTAGGATTAACGCATTCTACAGTTCCAATCACTCCTTTAATATATTGAGAATAATCTTTTAGTTGAGATTCGCTGACGGTTCCAATGTTAATCCAAACTTTTTCTTTAACAACTTCATAAATGTTCTTTAGTATATTAAGTAATTCTTCGTGGGAGAACGCACCAACTCCTCCAGAAAGAAATCCAATAGGCCAGCCGAATTTTTTAGATAGCAATGCTTCTGCCAAAATAGATGGAAGAGATCTTCTAACATTTCTATCCTTTGCTTTGGGCTTAGTAGACATGTAGCAGTATTTGCAGTCGTTAATATTGCAAGACCATGAGAAAAATATCGCTCTCTCGAAGTGAGTTTTGTTGGGAAAATTAGCTAGAAATGTTTGGTTTGCGGTTTGGATTAATTCGTTGAAGTCTTCCATTACTCAATCTTTATAGTAAAGCTTTTAAAAACTTAATCTCCCCACAGAGTACACACTACTGATCACCGACTAATTTGCCTTCGTAGCTCAGTAGCCAGAGCGGCGGTTTTGTAAACCGCAGGTCGAGGGTGCAACTCCCTCCGAAGGCTTTGACAGATCGTCAGACTGAAAATTCATTTTGAAAAAATAGCCATATAGATCTGGCAAAGCCTGAGCAGAAGGCTTTTGCTGTCGAATGACAGATAAAACTGGTTAGTAAAAATAGACCATTAAATTGAGTTGTCATAATTTCGCTAAAGACGCTAATTTTTCCTAGCTATTTTTTTATTTACTCAAAATTTTATTTAGACTTGGATAATTATTTGAGAAAAAAAGAAGACCAACCAAGTTAATGATAGATATTCTCTATAATGTAATTAATAAACAGATTTGTTTTTTGTTAGTCTTTTCAAGTATTCTTTTGAGGGGTTATAGAAATCTTTATATATCCAAATGCCTTACATATCAGGTATGTGGTATTTGAAGTTTAGAGTTAAGCATGAGGGTTGTATTTATACTTCTAAGACTAAAGAGTTGGGCATTATTGATCATTCATATCCTTTAGGTCATGTTTTAAGAGGTAAGAATGTTATTTTGTCTGCAATTCATGTTTTAGAAGGTTCTGAAAGTTCTATTAAAAGTTATGTGAGTTATTTACGAAGACATGAAGCCATTTTAAGAATAGAAGGCTCTGGAAATGTTTTTTTCACGCAAGTTATTGAGCGTTTGAATCATGTTGAGTATCTTGCCGTTTATAATCCAGAGCTTTTGTTTCCCGCTCCAGTTATTAATGATAAGGATGGTTTTGAAATCTGGCAAGTTGCTAGTTGGGATAGAAAACATTTAGAAAGAATTATTAATTTAAGTAAATCTCCAAACATTGTTTATTTTAAATTGTTAGAGTTCAAAGAAAAAGTTATTCATGATGTATATATTGCTAATTTATTTCCAAAAATCGCGCCAAAACAACTGGAAGCATTACGTTTAGCTTTTGAAAATGGATACTACAATTTTCCTAAGAAAACGGATCTCAACAAATTAGCCAAAATAATGAAAGTTAGTAAAGCGACCTTTCAAGAACACTTAAAAAAAGCAGAAGCTAAAATAATTCCATTCATTCTAAAACCAAAATTTACCTGATATATAAGGGTAAAGTTAGAAATAGATAAAGAGTTTTCTACTTATTACTAACATAAAACACAGAGATAATTAAAATGACAAATGATGATCAAACTTTGGAACAAATGATTAAGGCAAATCCTAAAGTAGCAAAAGTAATGTCAGATGTTAGATGGGCTCAAACAATGAACTTCTCAGATTATCACAGCATAGAAGGAATTACACATGAAGCAGGAGCTAATTTGGCAGAAGAAAGAGGGGATTGTATACTCGCTTCAAAACTTCGAGCAAAAGCAAGGGAACACTATGCAGAAAAAATAAAAGATGAAAAGTCCTTGTATTATGGTAGTGATTCATGATAATTGCTTCCTCGTTAATCAATTTGACTGCAGGAGACAGAGATTAAAATGA
>CAYHXI010000116.1:0-2706 GCA_964360565.1 uncultured Methanosarcinales archaeon
CTGGTTCGTGTTATGACCATGCCAGCGCCGAGTCCTTCTGGTCCATCTTCAAGCACGAGTACTGCTACCGACATACTTTCACTACCTTGGATGAATTGATTGTCGGCATCAATGAGTTCATGCATCGCTACAACACCACAAGAAGATATTCTAAAATCGGACAGATCTCTCCGATTAACTACGAGAGAGCACTAGCCGCTGCCAATCAGGCCGCGTAATTACGTGTCTACTTTCTCTGGGGAATCTCAGATAGAGAGCAACACAAAGAAGAACTCCAACACATTCTTGATCTGGCGATGTCCGAACAGGTCGCCAGTTGGCATTTGACAGGGGCGGAATGGACGCGAGTCTCATTCTCTGCCCACAATGAAAAGCTTGTCGACTTTCAAGAGGCGATGATTCACCACTATCAGAAAGTCAGGTAACGCGTATGGAAATTGCATCCAAAATTATCCAGGCAGCAGGAGCGGTGCTGTGGCGCAGAAATAAAGCAAAAGAAATCGAAATAGCGCTCATCCATCGCCCACGATATGACGATTGGTCACTTCCTAAAGGCAAATTAGAAGTTGGCGAATCACATATTGCCTGCGCGTATCGCGAGGTTTTAGAAGAGACCGGGGTGACGGCTATCTTTGGACCAGAAATTGGGCAAGCAATTTACAAGGTGGAAGAAGGCCAGAAGGTAGTTCGATACTGGTCCGCGCAGGCTAGCGAGACGTCATACGGTCATCCTGATCCAGCAGAAATTGACCAAATAGAATGGCTTTCGCCAAGCGCTGCAAAGAAGAAATTAACTCTTAAAGATGATTGCAAGATTGTTGACTTCTTTCTTGAATTTGGACCTGATACAACGCCACTGATCATGTTGCGCCACGCCAAAGCGGTAAAACGCGAAGACTGGAATGGTGATGACGGTGATCGCCCACTGGATGTTATCGGTCAGCGCCAAGCAAAGCGTTTATTGTCAAGTTTCCTCCCATACTTCATTAAGAAAGTGCATTCCTCCGATGCTATGCGATGCCTTGAGACTGTTGGACCACTAGTTCGTGTACTTGAGATTCAAGTAGTCGTGGCGCAGAATTTAAGCGAATATGGGTATGCTCGAGAAAAGGAACTTGCGCACGAGTTTGTTCAAGAGTTAGTCGATCAAAATGTTTCGACCTTGATTTGTAGCCACAACCCAATTATTCCAAATTTGATCAAGAAATTAATCGGTAAGAAAAATTTTAAGGAACTAGACGGCAGGTTAAATCCTTGTGATGCATGGGTGCTACATCATCGTGACGGAGAGATTGTGGCAATAGATTGGGTAGAAGCTCCTGCGATTTAACGTTCGTTCCAGTCCAACCATTTCAAAATAACTCCTTCACGGAGGGCCCAGGGGCAGATTTCCAACTCTGGAATTGCAAGATTTTCCATCACGGCACGTGCAACTATTGCGCCAGAAAGAATTTGTTCCGCGCGCCCAACTGACACACCTGGGAGTTTTGCTCTTTCTTCTGTTGTCATACTTGTTAGTCGAGGAATAATCCCGAGCAGAGCATTTGCTTCCAGATACTGTGGCTTATCTCCATACCAATGGTTAGCCAATCGAGCCAGAGTACGAAATGTCTTGCTCGTGGCTACAAAATGATCAGCGTCGTGAGATTGAATTTTCTCCGGCATTTTTGATTTCAACATTTCGCTCACATAAGTCTCAAGGTTCTTTAATCTCTTGCTGGTGAAAGGATCTCCCGAAAGAAACTCTCTGGTTAAGCGCGCAGCTCCAAGGGGCATGGAAATTGAGGATTCAGGACTTTCATCGTCGCCAGTTGCCAGCTCAAGAGACCCACCACCGATATCTAGCACTAACAGCTTTCCGCTCGACCATCCCAACCATCGCCTAACGGCGAGAAAGGTAATTCGAGCCTCTTCTTCACCAGAGAGTATTTGGAGATCTATCTCATGGCGTCTGTTGATTGCAGCAATAATTTCGAGCCCATTTGTCGCTTCTCTTAGAGCTGAGGTAGCGAAGGCAAGAATTTCCTCGGTCTGAAAATTTTTGGCGTGCGCGACGGCATCATCAATTCCTTTAGAAAGTAGGGTGATGCCACTGGCATTGATGGCCCCTGAATTATCAAGGAATTCTGTGAGTCGCAGTTCAACTTTATGGTTTGTGGTTGGACTAGGCCGGGCGCCAGGGTGTGCATCGACCACTTGAAGATGGATTGTATTGGAACCTACATCGATCACCCCAAGTCGCATAGTGTGAACCTACACCGTGGGTACTTCGTTAAATACGCCACGGTTCGCTCATAAATTTCATCATTATTAAGTGCGCTGACATAATGCCCCTGTAAGAAAGGCCTCCCTAGCTCAGTGGTAGAGCATCCGCCTTGTAAGCGGAAGGTCGTCAGTTCAATCCTGACGGGGGGCTCAGATACTCTTGTGAACTCGAGAGTTCTCCAAAGAAAGGGGTAATCATGGCCAACAAAGAGCAGAAAAGTAATCCTAATCAGAAAAAGGAACCAAAGCTTTCATTGAAGGAAAAGCGCGCAAAGAAGCAAGAGAAGAAAGAGAAGAACAAGTAGGTATTCCTTACTTTTTAATCTACTTATTTAGTATCAGGGGTAGGTCGTGCTTTCAGGCGTAGGCGTTACTTTGGGTATGGGCGTGCTTTCAGGCGTAGGCGTTACTTTGGGTATGGGCGTGCTTTCAGGCGTAGGC
>CAYHXI010000116.1:2806-4773 GCA_964360565.1 uncultured Methanosarcinales archaeon
GCAACAAGGACTTTCTCTTTATCAGGGTTTTCCACGTTATCTGATGAGTTCACATCCTTTGGTTTTTCTGGGTACGACTTTCCTGCTTTGGAGCTCTCTGGCTGCGATTTCTCGTTTTCTTTTATTGGATTCTGCGGTTCCGAAATTGTCGGCCCCTCAGTCGTGTCAAGATCGTTGTTGTTCTCTACGCTATCCTCATCTGCAGGAGTGGGTGCAACTGGTTGGACCTCTGGCTGCTCTGTCCCGTTAGTTTGGTCCTGCGGCACACTGGAATTGTTTCCAGTGACAACGCTTGTTACCGCCCCAACCATCTCTTTCATAAATTTCACGGTTGTATTAGCGATCGCAACGATTGGTCCGGGGCCTTTACCGGTAACGGCTGCAGCCGCTAAAGAGGCAGATGCAAGAATTCCGGCTGCAATCAGAGAAGTGATAATTGTGCGGTGTGACTTCGATGATTTTAGAGGCAAACGCACGATAGTTTGATGCACTGTCGATGGCAAGGCAGGCGGAACTGCGCTGGGAGATAGTTCGGGAACATGAGCCAACACTTTGAGAGCTGACCGCAATTGCTCAAATTCTGAGGATGTTTCCGTCTTGAGTAGTGCGATCAATTCTTCGCTCTGCGCAACGGAAAATGTCTTTTGCTCACTCATATCTGATCACCACCGTTTCCCAACATTTCACTTAGTTGCTTCAAGCCTCTGTGAGTAAGAACGCGCACATTTCCTGGGCGCTTTCCAACAATTTCAGCTACTTCATTAACCTCGAGGTCTGCGACTACCCGTAGCAGAATGATCTCTGCGTACTCTTTTGGCAAACGCTTTATCAGGTCCATGACTTCCACCAGTGTTGAGTTCTCACTTGTCCAATCTGTTTCAGTTAATTCGACTGTTGTTCCCAGTCGTTTCTTTTTTCTGGCCGAATCCGTTGCTGCATTTCGTGCAATTGTGTAAATCCACCCTTTGAATGCCGCTGCATCTCCCTGAAAACTTCCGATAGAAGATGCGATCTTTATCCAGACTTCAGAGGAGAGATCTTCTGGTTCGTTGGTAAACATTGCTAGATATCGCACCATGCGTGGTTGGAAGTGGCGCCAGAGAGATGAAAATGCTGAGTCACTTCCACCAATTGCTTCTTCCACCAACTGGTCATAATCGGGCGCGTTGATATGAGCTGCGGTGGGTTTTCCACTTTGCTCTGATGAACTTCGCGCTATCTCTGGCATTCGGTCCTAACCAGTGTCCACACCGGGGGCTAACCATTGCTAGCCCCCAGGGAGCACGTTACTTCTCTTTTAGTCGTCCGAATTATCCAAAGACTCATCATCATCAGAATCATGATCAAATGCTGCGTCATTATCAGAATCATCATCAAATACTGCGGCATCATCATCGTGTTGGATGGTCGCTGTTGCAGTATCAAAGGGAAGAATAATGGTAGATGCAGTATCCAGCACTACTGGCAATGATTGAAGCTCAGCCCAAATATCGCCTTGTGAAAGACTATAGAGGTAATCCGAACTTACTTCCTCTGAGCCAGATTTCGAATCTATTCCAGTCCTTAGACGTACTTGCTGCAGCGATCGATAGAGTCGAACCTGCTAGCAAGACGGCGCCGATCAATCCGGCGACCACGTGGTTTTTCTTCATTTTTCCTCCTCCTGGTGTGTATCTAAAGAGAAGAACGATCAAAATAGGGCAAGCGTTACAGGGATTTTGGGATATTTTGCTCTCAGTTAGACTTCAACCACCTATTGGAGAAGGAAGGCAAAGAGCTCATGGACCACCCCTCTGAAGATATCAAATTTGACGCGGCGAACTTCTCTGATCTCCTTTCGGGCAATCATCTTTTTGCTGCCAACTTCCAGGGCAGCAAGCTCACCGGTACTGCCGTAATGGGACTGGCGATCGTCACCTGCATGGATTCGCGCATCAACCCTCTGGCAGTTGTGGGGATGCAATCTG
>CAYHXI010000117.1:0-4748 GCA_964360565.1 uncultured Methanosarcinales archaeon
CAGAACTTTATTATTTGTAGAGAGTTATTAAAGTTCTGCGTTATATATTCTATCTATCTTACTGCCTGCAACGCCAAAGTCTGCACAGTTCTCCTTAATTCATCTACTTTGTCTGTCTTTTCCCAAGAGAACTCAGGTCTTCCAAAGTGGCCGTATGCTGCCGTCGCCCTATACATCGGCTGCAAAAGATTAAGATTTTTTATTATTGACGCAGGCCTCAAATCAAAAGTACTTTCAACTGCTGTTCTTATTTTATCTTCTTTTACTTTATTTGTTCCAAAGAAATTGAAGTGCAGTGAAACTGGCTTTGCAATTCCAATTGCGTAAGCAACTTGAATTTCACATCTGTCTGCAAGTCCTGCAGCAACCACATTTTTTGCAATATGTCTTGCTGCATATGCTGCAGAGCGGTCGACTTTTGAAGGGTCTTTTCCGCTGAATGCTCCGCCTCCGTGAGGAGCTGAGCCTCCGTAAGTATCTACAATTATTTTTCTTCCAGTTAATCCTGAGTCTGCTACTGGTCCTCCAACTACAAATCTTCCTGTTGGATTTACATGAAATATTGTGTCTGGAGAAAGCCAAGGTCCACAAACTGGAATGATGACGTTCTCAATCAAATCTTTTCTTAATTGTTCTTGAGAAACGCTTTCTTCATGATGTGCAGATAACACAACTGTGTGTACTTTTGTTGGAAAATCATTTTCGTAAACTACACTGACTTGAGATTTTCCATCAGGTCTTAAGTATCTGAGCACTCCTTGTTTTCTCACAAAAGTTAGTCTTCTTGTTAACTGATGTGCAAGATAAATTGGCAGAGGCATTAATTCTGGAGCTTCTCTTGTTGCATATCCAAACATTAATCCTTGGTCTCCTGCACCTTGGTCTTCTTTGCTTACGCCCATATCTATATCAGGACTTTGCTGAGTCAAAAGTAAATTGATATTTGCTTTGTCTGAGAAGCCGTCTTTTTCTTCATATCCTATTTCTCTTATTACTTCTCTGGCGATTTCTTTGTAATCTAGATTTGCTTTTGTTGTGACTTCTCCTGCAATAACTATATTGTTTCCTTTCACAAGACTTTCCGCAGCAACTCTAGAAAATGGGTCTTCTCTTAATGCTGCATCGACTATTGCATCGCTTATTTGGTCGCACACTTTGTCTGGGTGGCCTTCAGTTACGCTTTCTGACGAAAAAATTGTTGTTGACATGTAATACACCTCCACACTATACATTAGCGATTAGGTGTTAGCAATTAGCACTAATACTTAATAGCCAATGCCTAATGTCCAATCTCCCATTTTAAAATGTTGTGAATTAAATATTCTAATTAGACTATCCAATTAGCAAATCTTAAAAACACCTCTTAACATGACAGTATATAATGTCCGACTTAAACTTCAAATCAACTGCAGAAATCAAAGTTCCTGAGAAATTAATAGACCAAATAATAGGTCAGGAAGACGCTGTTGATGTAATTAAAAAAGCCAGTCAGCAGAGACGTCATGTTGTTTTAATTGGTGAGCCGGGAACTGGAAAATCTTTGCTCGGACAAGCATTAGCAGAACTTCTTCCTAAAGAAAAATTGCTTGATGTTCTTGCACTTCAAAATCCAAATGATGACAATCAGCCTTTAATTAGAACTGTTGATGCTGGAAAAGGAAGAGACTTAAGTTTTAGAGCAAAGCTGGAAAATTCTGGTGTGTTAAAAACTCAAAATATAGTTATTCTTGTTGTTGCAGTTTTTCTTTCTTTGATTCCTTATTATTTCTACAGCCAAAAAATATTTCCTTTCGACAACCCAATAATTTATGCTGCATCAATGATTACTGGAATGATATTTGTTTTAGGCGCTATTCTTATGATGAGTTTAGGAAGAAGAATGATGAATTTTCAAAAAAGTTCTCCAAAAGTTATTGTTGATAATGCAGATTCAAAAAAAGCATTATTCTACGACGCTACAGGCGCTCATGCTGGAGCACTTCTCGGCGATGTAATGCACGATCCGCTCCAATGTATTTTTCCCGACGAGAAAATATTTTTACCCAATGGAAAACCAATTTCAATTAAGGAAATAGTAGATTCTTATTTTTCCGAAACTGAAGAAGGTGAAAAAGAAGCGGATTTTAATGTTTTGACTGGCGAGGATCAACACAAATGCTTCAGCGAGACTAAAGTAACTAAAGTTTTTCGGAGAAATATAGCAGAAGAAATAGTATTTATAAAAACAAGAAAAGGATATACGTTGCATGCAACTAAGAATCATCCCGTTGCAATCTTTTCAGAAGAAGGAAAAATAGAGTATGTTCCTGCAGGAGCATTGCATAAAAAAATGTTTAGTGTTGTTCCATACAAACTTCCAGGTTTAGTAACTGAAAAGATTAATAATTCTCTTTTATTATTTCTCGCTGATAGTCTAGCGGATGGTTATTTTGCTGAAAGAAGCGTAGCGTTTAGATTAAATACTCCATTTAAAAGAGAGAATTTTGAAAAAGACATAGAACGTTTGGGATTTGAGGCGCATACAATACAACGAGGAGGATTTATAGACATACATCTGCATTCTGCTAAATTTCTTCGTGAATTAAGAAAATTAGGAATTCAAAAAAACGGTAAGAAACAAATACCTCAATTATTGTTTTGTTTGAGTCGTGAACAGATATTATTATTTTTGACTAGATATTTTTCTTTAGATGGTTATGTTAACTACCAGGGCCAATTTGAATTAATATCAAAAGAGCTTATACCTGATATGACTGCGCTTTTATTAAAAGTTGGAATTAAAGCCAAAATAGTTCCTCGCGTAGATCCTGGATTTGGTAAAGAAAAAGGAACTATTCAGCAAAGAATTCGTTTTAATGATTTTGATTTTGCTGAATTTTATGAAAAACACACAATTAATCCTATACACATCAGAAACCTTAAAATTTATTTTGCAACTACAAACAAAGGGCATGTAAAATATGATGATGTAATTCCTTTAAGTTTTAATATTCTTGAAAAAATCAGAGAAAGAACTGGTTTAAGCAAAGCATCAATTCATGAGAGTTATTATTCACTATCTCCTAACATATCTAAAAAAGTTAGTTTAACAAGACAATTTCTTTCCTCAATAGTTAAACAATTTATAATTCATACAAATTGCCCTCTCCTTAGTGAATTGAAAGAATTATCTGAAGGAAATTATGCCTATGATGAAATTGTTGAAGTAAAATATGAAAAATATTGTGGAAGAGTTTACAATCTAACAACAACTGCAGGAACATATCTCGCCAATTTTATTCTAACTCACAATTCAGGAGGCCTAGGCACTCCCGCTCACGAAAGAGTTGTTGCTGGAATGATTCACAAAGCAAACCTAGGTGTTTTATTTATTGATGAAATAGCAACTCTTCATCCTATTATGCAGCAGGAGCTTTTAACTGCAATTCAGGAAGGCAAATATCCTATAACTGGTCAGAGTGATAGAAGCTCAGGAGCGATGGTTAGAACTGAGCCTGTTCCTTGTAATTTTGTTTTGGTTGCTGCAGGAAATTCTGAAACAATTCAAAAAATGCATCCTGCATTAAGATCTAGAATTAGAGGATATGGTTATGAAGTTTACATGAAAGATACTATGCCTGATAATGAGCAAAATAGAATGAAAATAGCAACATTTGTGGCTCAAGAAGTAATTAAAGATAAAAAAATTCCTCATTTTTCAAAAGATGCAGTTGAAGTTATTATAGATGAAGCTAGAAAAATGGCAAACAGAAAAGGATATTTAACAGTAAGATTAAGAGAACTTGGAGGAATTGTAAGAGTTGCAGGAGATGTAGCAGTAGAAGAAAAAGTAAAAATTGTAGAAAAATCACAGATTTGGAAAGCAAAAAAAATAGCTAAAAGTTTAGAGCAGCAGATGGCTGACAAATTTATAGAGAGAAAAAAAGAATATGATGTGATTGTTACTTCAGGAAAAAGAGTTGGAAGAGTTAACGGTTTGGCAGTTCTTGGCGGAGGAGGAAGTTATTCTGGAATTTTACTTCCGATTGAAGCTGAGGTAACTCACGGCGGCAAAGAAAAAGAAATAGTTGCAACAGGAAAACTAGGAACTATAGCTAAAGAAGCAGTAAAAAATGTCAGCGCAATAATAAAGAAATATTTCGGCGAAGATATAAAAGAATATGATATTTATGTTCAATTTTTGCAAACTTATGAAGGTGTTGAGGGAGATTCTGCAAGCATAGCTGTTGCAACAGCAATAATATCTGCCCTAAAAAAAATACCAGTAAGACAAGAAGTTGCCATGACTGGCTCTTTATCTGTTAGAGGAGAGGTTATGCCAATCGGAGGCGTCAGCGCAAAAGTAGAGGCAGCTATAGAAACAGGAATAAAAAAAGTCATTGTTCCAAAAGCAAATGTTCAAGACATAATTATTGATAAAGAACAGCTTGGCAAAATTCAAATAATTCCTGTGGAAGAAATAAGTCAAGTTCTCAAAGAAGCTTTAGATTGGAAAGGAAATGAAAAGATATTAAGGAAGATAGTGGGCTGGAAGTAGAGATAAAAAAAATTATGTTAATTAGAAAATATTTAGTACAGAATTTTCTATCTGGATAATTCTTAAAAATTGCTACAATCAACAGAATTATCCATAAAAAATACTCCTCTGTTTTGCAATAGAGGATTTTCAATAAGTACAAAAGGATTGAAAATTGAGGGGTTATTCTTTGGCTATCTTCCATATCATTTCAAAATAGTTTCTGAAGGAG
>CAYHXI010000118.1:0-4666 GCA_964360565.1 uncultured Methanosarcinales archaeon
GTATGAATATCCTTGAGATTCTCCATATTTTAGTAATTGTTTGTGAAGAATATTTCTTTGCTTGAACTTTGTTTCACAAACATCAGTTACATAATCTTTGGCTTCTTGAAGAGTGATTCCTTTTTTGCTAATTTCCCTTAAGAAATGTTCAACTTCAAAAGAATGATTTCTCGTTTCAATCTCATTTTCAGGAATTTTATCAACTAGGTATTTTACTGTTCTTTTATCTAAGAATGTTTCCCCATTAAAAGCAGGAATAACATAACTTGACAATATTCCTGCACAAACACCCATTGCTTCATGAATTCTCAACACTTCAACATATGCTTGTAAATTCCAATAATATAATGAAGAATCGGGTTCTTCCCATTTATCTCTAATTCCTCTAACAACGATATTATAAACTTCTTTTAGTTCTTCTTCAGACGCTTTTTCAACCAGATCATTCAGAAACTGATGTGAATCATTTTTATCGCTTAACATCACTGACAAATCTAAACTAATTCTAGGAACATTAAAAAGAGAGTCTACCAAATGATCGCGTGTTCCTTTTTGAAAATCCCACACTAAATAAGCCCTTAAAAATGAAGAAGGATAATTAATTAAATAATTGAATTGAGGAGTATCTTCTTTAATATTAAGAATTTCTGAAAGTGTGTGTTTACCATCTAGCAAATGTTTATGTTTTTCTCTTCCCGCACTCATCTGAGATTGAATTTCTTTCTTACAGGTGCAAAGATTCATGTCTTTATTGCATATTGAACAATATGTCATTTTACCTCCAAAATCATGTTTTTGTTATCTTTCAGTAGAGAAATAGAAACTTTTAAATACTACTAACAACTTTAAGGAGTTGTTATGCAAAATGAATTAGAACAAATGGGACTTACACAATATGAAAGTAAAATCTATCTGACTTTGTTAAAAGAAGGGTCATCAACGGGAAGACAAGTGAGCAAAAATAGTGATGTTCCTCAAGGAAAAACCTATGAAATACTCAAAAATCTTATCACTAAAGGTTTTGTCGCAGAGAAAAAGGATAAGATTAAGCAATTTCTGGCAATAAATCCAGAAACTGCTGTTAAGCAGTATTGTACACAAAAAATCAATAAGATTGCAGATTTACAACAAAACCTTGTTTTAGAATTAAGGAGGTTAAGAAAAAAAGAAGAACTTCCATCAATAACTGAGCGTGTTAGCCTTCTTGCAGGAATGGATGCAGTTCAAGTAGTAGCAACAGAACTATTAGAAAATTCGAAAAAAGAATACAAAGTCATGTACACTTACGAACAATTGTTTTACCCTGTAATACGGTTACTTCCTATAAAAATAAAAGAAGGAGTTAAAATAAAATTCTTAGCCACAAAAGCTACAGAACAAGGACTAAAATGGATGAAAGAACATACTAAAATAGGAGTAGAAGTAAGATACTATCCGGTAGAAGAATTAAGAATAACTATCACAGATAACAACGAAGCAATGATGATGATAATAAATCCGAGAAACAGAAACGACAGAATTGGAATGCACTGCAAAAGCAAAGAATTCTCCACAGCACTATTACATTATTTTGATAACCTGTGGAGCAAATCACTCAAAATAACAGAAATAACAACTCTAAAAGAACTAAACAAATTCAAATGGCAAACAGCTAAATAAACTGTCATTTTTTCATTTTTAAATCTTAAATAACACTCTCCTGTAAATTGAATTTTCCGGATTTTTCGCAAAGTTTTCGGCAGTTTAAATACAGTTTCTAATTTTTTGCGGTGGCAACCGCAAACTTTCCGGATTTGGTCGCAAATCTTGCGGAATTTCAGACGAAAGTTATATTAATGAGTAAATTCATAAAATACAGTATGGATTCGAAAGAAAAAGAGTTTTGGAAAGATTTAATTTGGGGAGAAAGCCAGCACACTGAATTTTTAAAAAAATACAAAGACCAATGGGTTGCAGTTAAGGATAAAAAAGTAGTGGCATTTGGAGATGATTTATCTGAGGTTGAAAGAATTGCAAAGAAAAAAACTGGAGAAGAAGATGTTCCAGTATTATTTGTAGATTGTGGAGATTGCATATATGGTCAGAATTAATCTGTTGTTTGAAGTTTGCAAAAATGCAGTTATTATTAATAATGCTGTTAATTATGATTTAATCAGACTAAAATCAGGTATAAAATTTAAGATTAAAACTGGCTTTTTGAAAAAGTATTCTGCAATTGTTGACACTGGCGCGCACATATCTGTTTTTCCCAGGTCAATATGGCAGAAATTAGAATGTGAAATCATAGGAGAATCTCAATTACACGGAATCGTTAAAAGAGAAAATTGTTCTATTCCTGTAAGTGTAGGTAAAATAAAATATTCTTTAACCGATCAATATGGCAATGAAACTGAAGAAAAATCAGCTTTAGCTTTTTTAGCTCATACAGATAAAGTTCCAATAATATTAGGGTTCAAAGGAGTTCTTGACAAATTAAGAATTTACTTTAACTTTCAGAATAACATCGCTTATGCAGAAGAAGTTTAATCACAAAAAAGCTTTTATTCCTTCGTTCAACAAATGCACTAAGAATCCTATTGCACCTATTAAGAGTATTCCTATTCCTGAAACTTTAACTATTGTTTTAAATTCTTCTTTATCAGGTTTTTTTGTAGTGCGAAGAACTCTTAAACAATCAGTCCACCATTCTTTAAGCCATACAAGCCAAGATGCGAATTGACTGGGTTGTATTGGAGCAACTTGCTGTTCTTGAATTTGCTCCTGAACTTGTTCTTGAACTTCTTGAGCGTTCTCTTGAGATTGTTGATTTTCATCCATGTGAGAATGAGAAGAATTGAGTTGTTTAAAAAGATTGCTTTAAACTGAACACTTCTCTTGTTTTAGTCTAGTGAAATCAAGCAGATTCAGTCTTCGATAAATTTCATAAAGTTTTGTAGGCTCTACGTCTAAGCTTTTTATTTGTGAAATAGATTCTCTTACTTTTTTAATTCCATCAGACGGTTCTAAAGGTTTATCACTCGTTCCCTCATAGATATTTTTGCCGGATTGAAGGCCTATTAAAAATTCTTCAACACATCCGTTGGAGTACTGCCAGTCTTCATTGAGACGAACATCATTTGCAAAAGTATTAATCACTCGCTCCCAAAAAGCCATGTAGTGGTCTTGCTGCCAGCCTTTAGCAAAAAATGTAGCGGGAGAAATAACTGAAGAATAAATTCCAGTTTGACGTAATTGTTTCGCGAAATTTTCTCCAGATTGAATATTTTCATTCATAACTTCATTTTGAAAAACTCCTTGAGGAAGTTGTTCTCTAGAATTTACACCATGTTTTTTGTATGCATCATACAATCTTTTGCCAGATGTAATTGCAGCTGAAGCGTATGCAACAGAAACATTTGATTTCCAGTCTGCAACACAAGCAAGTGCAGTTAAACTCGTTTTAATCTCGTCAATTATTTTATCTTCCAGTTTCGGGTCCATTTGAGGGGCTGACATTTTGAAATTTTCTCCTAATCCACAAACTCTATTCCTAATTCATTTTCTATTTCTCTTTTTTGAACATCTGCCATTTTTTTACCTGGGCCGAATATCTGAGGGCTTTTAACTCCTGTAACTATTAACATTGTTCTTAATGTTCTTCCGAGATCTTCATATATTTGTGCTCCCCAGATTATTTTTGCATCGTCAGAAAGTTTTTGAGTTATTACTTCAACAACTCTTCTTGCTTCATTAAGAGTCAAATCTTTGCTTCCAGAAATATTTATTAATGCACCTGTTGCTCCCGAGATGTCTACATCTAGCAAAGGATTGTTTATTGCTTTTTCAACAGCTTCAATTGCTCGATTATCAGAGTCGCTTTCTCCAACTCCAATTAAAGAAACTCCTCCGTTTTTCATAACTGCTCTAATGTCTGCGAAATCAAGATTGACAAGTCCTGCTTTAGTAACTAATTCTGCAATTCCTTTTACTGCGTTTGTTAAAATTTCATCTGCCACTTTAAAGGCAGTGTGCAAAGGAAGATCGGGAGCTAATTCGAGAAGTTTATCATTAGGAATAACAATTAATGTGTCTAAAGTTTGTTCAAGTTTTTCTAAACCGACTAAAGCGTTTTCGTATCGACGGTTTCCTTCCATCGCGAAAGGCATAGTAACAATTCCAACAGTTAACGCACCCATTTTTTTTGCGATATCTGCAACTACAGGAGCTGAACCTGTTCCAGTTCCTCCACCCAAACCGCAAGTAATAAAAACCATATCTGAACCTTGCAAAGCATTTTTTATGTCATGCTCATTTTCTTTAGCTGCTTGTTCACCTAATCTAGGATCGCTTCCTGCACCCATTCCTCTAGTTGCTTCTCTCCCAATAAGTATTTTTTTATCAGAAGTAGTGTATAATAAATCTTGAGCATCAGTGTTAATTCCAATTGTTTCTGCACCTTTAATTCCAACCTCAGTAATTCTTGTGATCGTATTGTTTCCTCCTCCTCCGCAGCCGATAACTTTAATCGATGCCTGCTGGCTTGCTAAAAGCTCTTCTAATTCCGTGTCTATTGGATGAGAAGAAGTAGCTCTAACTCCTTTAACAAATTCTTGTTTTTGCATAGATGCAACTCTCACTTGAGGTTGTTGCCCAGAGGGATTTACAAATTCAGCCATATTATCACCTT
>CAYHXI010000119.1:0-2679 GCA_964360565.1 uncultured Methanosarcinales archaeon
TTTATTTTCAGAGCTACTAATATCTAGAATACTCACAATGAAGACAACCAGCTCCGATCATAAAGTACTTAATGAATGCTGTTGTTTATAAAGTTTTCTTTGAGAAATCATAATCTTTATAAAACAAATGCCTTTTTTTAATACGAAATGAATCTTGAAACAATAACTAATGTTTTAGTTGATAACGCTGAGAAATTTAGAGAAAGACACTCTTTAGATATGTCGATGTTTCCTATAGATGAAGTTCCTAGAATTTACGCTGCTGCTGCAGAGGGAACTTTAAGAAACAGAGATTTCAGAGCGACTGCACAATATTTGTTTTCAGGAAAACAATGGGGAAGACTTCTTGAATTAGGAGTGCCTTTTTTTCACAGTGCAAATGAAGAAGAGAAAACAGCAGGGAAGTATTTTTTAGAAATTCTTATGTGTCATTATAAACTTCCAAAAGATACTGCAATAGAATTAGCAGATCATATTCTCGAAAATGATGGAGAGCATTACGCCAGTAGAGCTGCAATGGCTTTAGCTGCTGGAAATGCGAAAGAAAGAGCTGATGAATTAGCAAATCAATTTTTCAATGAAGGAAAACTTGTAGATGGTCTGAATTTTTTAAATGTGGCAGGTAAAAATCTTTCAACCGGAGTTGTTGATAGACTTTCTGATATTGCATTAGAAAATAAAAGACCTGAAGAAGCGTTCAAACTTTACGAATCTCTACAATTAGTTATTCCTAGAGATAAAGCTAAAAAAATAGCGGATAGAGGAATAAATCATTGGATTTTAGATAGCATTATAAAATATCAAGATAAATCAAAAACTCCATTCAGTTCTGAAGAGTTCAGAAGTTTTGCAGATGCTATTTTTAATTCTGGAAATTATGAAAATGCATTGAAATTTTATGAACGTGCTGGAGATTCAATTTCTAAAGAAGGCTATAAAAGTAGAGGAGAACAAATATTGAGCAAAGTAACAGAAATAGAAAGCAGTATAACAGGATGGTGTCCAGGAAAAGTATGGCAATCTGTAAGAAATGCTTTTGAATATCTTTCAAAAAATGATTTAAATGAAGCTAAAAAAAGACTTTCTCAATATGCAGATTCTTTATTATATCAATCTGATTTTGCAAAAGCAGGTTCAAATGTAGAAGCATTCGGTAAAATTTATGAAATGATAGAACTGCAAATTCCTTTTCCTCAAGCATTAAAAGCTGCTAAAGTATGTGAAGATAAAAAAAGTTATGGGGAAGCGGCTAAATTCTATGCTGCTGCAGGAATGAAAGATGCTGCAAAAAGAATGGGCGATTCTGCTCTTAAAAGCAATAATAATTGGGAAAAAAAATATGGTTCTTCTGAAGCGTTCAATGCCGTTGGAGATAAAGATGGATTGGCAGTTGTTAAATTCATTGAGAAGAATTTGAGAGATTGAGTTTATTTTATTTCTAACTTATCTAGAAGTTTGATTGCATCTTTGTTGAATTTTGAGAATGCAAACCATTTCTTGCCTAGATCTTTTAATGAAGCTCCAAAATGGTATACTTCTTTATTGTCTATTATAAGAAATCTATCGTGCGATTGTTTAAATTCTTTTAATTCAATTAAAGGATATTGCGAATTGTATTTGGCTAAGTCGAGAGCTAACTTTTTAGAAATCTCTTTAGTGAATATTGTTACTTTTACAGCATTATATCTCTCGCTAAAAATAGTAAGAACAGAATCATCAATATAGTTATCAATAAGAATTATTGATTTATTTGCAGTTCTAATCAAGTCTGAAACAAACTTATACGCATCAAAAATCTGTCCATCAAAAAATATGCCTTTCTCAGGTTTTATGTCTTTGTGTTGTATTGCATCAAATACTTCCTCAAATTTCTGGTCATGCTCTATTTGTTTTTTCTCAACAAAATCCAATCTTTGAAATATCTGGGCATTTGAAGATATAAATTTTCTCATTGAGACAAATGCTCTTATTATCTGAATATTTACTTCTATTGCACTTTTACTATTTAAAATGCCAGATATGGCTGCGACTCCTTGTTCAGTGAACGCATAAGGGTTATTTGAAGAAAATTTAAGGTTTTTGAGGTGGTCGCATTTTGCGACCAGCTCGTTTTTTTCAATATTTGTTAATTGAAACATGAAATCATCAGGAAATCTATCTTTATTTCTTTTAACTCGTTCGTTTAATCTTTTTGTAATCACTCCATACAATTCTGCTAAATCACTATCTAGCATAACCTGCATATTCCTCAGCGCATAAATTCTATTTTTAATTGTGATTAGAGAATTATCTTCCATTTTTACACCTCAAACCTGAAAATTTTAACCTATTTATATGTCTTTCTAATTCTATTTATGGCCTATATTAGCCATTAATAGAAACATTTATATATTTGATTTATTTGATAATTGTTATGACCAGTTTATTTTTAGAAGTAGTTGGAGACAGTCCTGTATTTAGAGTACTAGATTTTCTCACAGTAAATGATGATTTTGATTACAGCATGACCGATATTGCTAAACTTTCTGGAGTAGGTTATTCTACTTTAAAATTATTCTGGCCAAGATTGGAAAAAGAAAACATTGTTTCTGAAACTAGATTAGTTGGAAAAGCAAAAATGTACAATCTTAACGAGAACAATCTCTCAGTCAAGAAATTCAAAGAATTCTATTGGGCGAT
>CAYHXI010000119.1:2779-4655 GCA_964360565.1 uncultured Methanosarcinales archaeon
TTTTTTTACGTTAAATTAATAAATCACTGAAGACTTCATTTTTTATGCAAAATCAAAATGTAAAAATTGTAGTGTTTGTCCCTTTAACACATTGTGATATTGTTAGAAAAGCAATTGGAGATGTGAGTGGAGGAATTATAGGAAATTATTCTCATTGTAGTTTTTCTTCTAAAGGGATTGGCAGATTCAAACCAAATGAAAAGGCCAATCCTCATATTGGAGAAGCAAATAAATTAGAAGAAGTTGAAGAAGAGAAAATAGAATTTTTTTGTCCAAGAAAAATAGCCAAGAAAGTTATTGAGGCAATAAAGAAAGTGCATCCTTATGAAGAGATAGCTTTAGATATTTATCCATTAATTAATGAAAAAGATTTATGATTTTTGGTAAAAAAAGCTTATAAAGAATACAGTAATTATTCACTTATTTGCCGCCATGGCACAATCCGGTACTGCGCTGGTCTTGAGAACCAGTTTCCGCAAGGATTTCCCGGTTCAAATCCGGGTGGCGGCGGTATTTTTTCTTAGAGCTATGTTGTTTTCTTTAAACTTATTTACTAGATAAATTTACAAAACCAAAACAAATACGTTCTATTATTTAGTTTTTGTTTAAATTTTATTAAAATATTTTATATTAACTGAGAATTCTATATTCTCTGCAATGAAATTGCGGAGAAACTAAAATGACAAAAAACAACCTAGAAAAAATTTATGAAACATTAAATGTAAACATAGCCAATTATGTTGAAGGAAAGAAATATAAGATTTCTCAAAGAAATTCAGAGCAGGCTAATAAGTTGAGAGAATTCTTGCTAGAATTACACGGAGACTCAAGATTGGCAGAATTTGTAGCAGATAGAAGAAGTTTCAGCTATCTCTATGACCCAAATCCAGATGAAGAAACAGCATGGTATCTAGATTGGGGAGCGTCTAAAAAAAAAGATAAAGTGTATTTTGCGTATAGACAACCAGTTTGGGGAATGGGCAGAGGAGGAGATAGTGTTTCTTTTGAGCTATACGATGGAAGATTTTATGCAAACGGCACTGAACTAGTTGATTTATTCCCAAAACTCACTGTAAGTAAGTTAGAAGAAAGAATCAGAGAATCAATAATGGGAGATAAAAAGTTCAAAGCAGAAAATTAATTTTTTATTGAAAATTTTGTGGTTTAATACCTCGCCCTTTAGGGCGAAATTTTCAATTCCGAAAACCGAACGGTAAATACCCTGACCTTTAGGTCGGGGATGAGTTCGGTTTTCGTTATTTTTTTATTTTTTTAAAATTCTTTTATCCACCATGTCAACGTTTATAAACGAACCATTAGATTAATAGTATAATAAATGGCCACAATCAAAATCAAAGAATACGAAATTACACCAATCATAGTTAGAGATTCGTATGCTAGACGAGCGTTGCAGTATAAAAATAATATTATTGAATTGCTAAGAAAGATAGGTGTTAAAGAAGGAAGTGTTGATATTGAAATTGAAACAAACGCTTTCAAAAATGCTCCTGCATCTGCGTCTTGGTATATGGATGGGCATAGGTTGTATTACAGCTATAAAATAGCGAAAAAATATGTGGAGAACTTAGCTATTGTTTTCACAGTAATTCAACTTGAAGTTAATGCATTACTTGAAGGCCGAAAAACTGCTGAAGAATTCATCAGTTCATTCACAGAAGAAGATGATGTTGAAGAAAGCAGAATTGAAGCAAGAGAAACTTTAGGGGTTGAAAAACACGTTACAGATTTCAATGTTATCGATGCAAAATTCAAAGATTTAGCAAAAAAAGCCCACCCAGATATGCCTGGCGGAGATACTGAGCAATTCAAAAAAATAAATAAAGCGCATAAGATTCTGAAGAGAGAGTTGATGTGA
>CAYHXI010000120.1:0-4638 GCA_964360565.1 uncultured Methanosarcinales archaeon
TTTTTATTTAATAATCTTTAATTAATACACAACAAAACACTTCTAAATTAAAAACTTGCGGTACCCCCCCCCCCGAAGTGACACTAGAAAAAACACCAAATTATATTTCTATTCCGTTCTTTACTGCTTCAGCAACTATTCCAATTCTTCTCTTAAAATTCATAAATTCTTCTTGAGTGTAGCAAAGAAAATCAACAGGATAATCTAACGTCCAATAGTCATACACTTTAACTGGTCTTTCATGAAATTTTTTGTTTTTGAATTTATCAGATACTATTAAAAGGTCAACATCGCTGTATTTTTTAGAGTTACCTTTTGCTCTACTCCCAAAAAACAGCATTGTTTTAACAGGAATCTCTTTAGATAAAACAGTTTTAAATAATTTCAATTTGTTTTTTAAATTTGTTTTTCTATCCATTTCAATATTTCCTCACATTTATTAACTGAATTTTGACATTCTTCAAGAGAGAAATCACTTTGTTTTCTGAAACCTTTTGCATCAGGATATCTGGTTTGCATATAATACGGAGATAATTGTTTACAGTGTTGAAATAATTTTTCTGGAATATCTACTTTCTTTGCAAGAAAAACCAAATCGTGAACTTTTGGAATCTCTCTAAATTTTTTAATAAATAGCGCTTTCAAAGCTTTTTCTGAAGCTTGTTGAACAAGAAGAGCAACCACTGAAAACTTTCTGCCATCTAAATTATACTTTGCAGATTCAAAATCATCTTTCGCTTGATTAAACCATTCTTTAGCTTCTTCAGACATAACTATTAGAAAGATAAAAAAGAATATAAACTTATCTAAAGTTTTTTAAACCAAAAGATAAAATCTATTCACATGGCAACATACGAAGAAGTTGTAAATCTCGCTCTGAGAAGAAGTTTATTTTACCCTAGCTCCGAGATTTATGCAAATTCTCCAGCAGGATTCTATAATTATGGACCTTATGGAACGACAATAAAAAGAAAAATAGTAGAAATGTGGAGAAAAGAACTTCTCCAAAAAGAAGAAATGCTGGAAATAGACGGAAGCATAGGAATGCCTGCTGAAGTATTCAAAGCATCAGGACATTTGACTCTTTTCAATGATCCTGTAACTAAATGCAAGAAATGCGGAGCTAGTTATAGGGCAGATAAATTGTTGACTGAGATAACAAAAAAAGAATACAAAGAAGCGGCAAAAGATGAAGAATTAACTTCTGCATTGCGCGAGCACAAAGTCAAGTGCCAAAAATGTAAAGGCGAGCTTGAAGATGTAAAAAAATCAAATTTAATGGTAAAAGCAGAAGTAGGAATTGCAGAAAAATCTCCCGTTTATCTGAGGCCAGAGACTTGTCAAACAATATTTACAGATTTTGCAAGAATGATAAAAACAATGAGAGTAAAACTACCGAAAGGAATTTCTCAGTATGGCAAATCATTCAGAAATGAAATTTCGCCACGACAAACTATATTAAGAACTGTTGAATTCACTCAAATGGAAACTGAAATATTTTTTGACCCATTAAAAATAAATGAAGTTGAAAAATGGGATGAAGTTAAAAATTATGAAATACAAGTGCAATTGGCAGGAGAAGAAAAAATAGCTGGAATCAGCTGCGAAGATTTAGTGAATAAAAAAATAGTCAGCGGAAAAATAGTTGCATACTATCTTGCAAGAACTCAGCAATTGTATGAGAAACTAGGATTCAAACTAGAAAACATGCGATTCAGACAATTAGATGATGACGAAAGAGCATTTTACGCAAAAGAAGCATACGATTTTGAAGTAAAAACTTCTGTTGGATGGCTAGAGTTAATCGCAAACAATTACAGAACAGACTATGACTTAAAATGGCATACAGCAGGAAGTAAACAAGACCTTCAAGTTACAGAGCCAGATGGAAAAAAATTTATTCCTCACGTTTGGGAAATTTCTATAGGAACTGATAGAACATTTTATGGTGTTTTAGAAAATAGTTATAAATCTGAAGGAGAAAGAGTTTGGCTGTCACTGCCGAACAAACTTGTTCCTTTGCAAGTCGGAGTATTTCCATTAGTGGGAAATAAAGAGGATATCACAAAAAAAGCAAAAGAAGTAGCAAAACAAATATCCTGCTATGAAATCTTATACGATGAATCTGGAAGTATAGGAAAAAGATATGCGAGAATGGATGAAATAGGATGTCCATATTGTGTTACTATAGATTATGATTCTTTAACAAATGATGAAGTAACTATTCGAGACAGAGATAGCACAAAACAGAAAAGAGTTAAGATAAAAGAACTGCAAAATGAATTGTATGAATTGATTGCAGGGAAGAAAGAGTTTTGATTGGATGTTTTAGAAAGTTTTTTATAGATTTAGATGCTATATTCTTTATTGTTTGAGTAAAAAATGAAAAAAAGGGATGAAACCTTAGTTAGAGGATTTTTAGTGATTACTGTTTTGTTAGTTTTAATCTTTTTAGTTATGGCTGTCGCACCAACAATAACTTTGAATTCTCCTGCAAACGCGAGTATTTCTGCGATAACTCACAGACTGTTAAACGTAACAGTAACAGACCCTGAAGCGAATACAATGAATGTATCAATATATGGAGATTCTGTTTCAGGAACAACACTTCTAGTGATTAATACTTCAATTGCAAATGGAACAACACTCACATATAACTTCAGCTCGGCACCAATAGAAACAACAAGCCAAAATATATTTAGCATTTGGAGGTTAGATAATGATGCAGGTATTGGAGTAATAGAAGGAAGAAACATATCTTCCGCAACAAATAATTGTTATCAGACAACAGCAAAATATGGATACAGCTACATTTTAGATGAAGGAGGATGCGATACAACTGGACCATCATACACTACAACAGCTGCTGAAAAAACCATGTTCAACAGCACAAGTAATTTCACAATTGCAATGTGGGATAAAATACAAAGAACTGCCAATAATGGCAACACAGATAATTTACTCTATGCGGGAATAGATAATGGAAATGGAGCGGGAGGATATGCGTATATTAACATACCATTTGGAGCAGACACTTGGAATATAATCTGTAGCAATGGAAGTACAACTGCAACAGGTCCTGATATAGATATGACTGGAGTTTATGGAGGGAATGTATGGAGGCATGGAGCATTAACATATCAAAAATTAGCTAACAACACCCCACTTGTTAAGTTCTACAGAGATGGAACGCTTAAATCAACATATGATTGTGGGGCAATGTATATGCCTAATGTCGATACATCTTCATTCTTCTTTGGAGATGGATTCCAACCACTCAACGGAAGTATAGATGACTTGGCAGTCTGGAACTCGACACTTTCCGCAGCACAAATATACACAATATACAATACATCTCTTACAGCAGGAACATACTATTGGAAAGTAAACGTAAGTGATGGAGGAAGTACAACAGAATCATCTCAAGTAAAATTCCTTATAGGAACAGATACAACAAAACCGAATGTAACAGATGCACGTCCAACATTATCTAGCGATTATAATCTTAGTCAAACCATAGAAATAGCTGCAAATGCAACAGACGATTGGGCATTAGACACTGTGTGGGTAAATATAACACTCCCAAACGCAAGCATAAATTCAGTAACTTTAACTGCGACGGGAATTGGACAGAAATTCAATAATACATACACAACTCCATCTTTGAGAGGGTTATATAATGTAACTTTTTATGCAAATGATACTTCAAATAATTTGAATAACTCCATCACAACAAATTTCACTGCAGATGCCTCGCCAGGAATAACTATTAGTTCTCCAGCAAACAATTCAGGAAGCACAACAGGAAATATAACTTTTAACTACAATGCTACAGACTTTAATTCAATTAGTAACTGCTCTTTATTGATAAATGGGGCAATAAATATAACCAACACAACAATAACAAAAGAGGTCACTCAAAATTTTACAACAACTAATCTTCCTGCAGGAGGATACAATGTTTCAGTTAATTGTACTGATTCTTTAAGTAATACAGGAACTGTAGCCGCTATAGGACTGTCTGTTTTCAGAAAATCTACTTTTTCAGGAACAACCACTAATTTCGATAATATAGATTGTTCAGCAGTTTCCCGCCCAGTATTTGAGGATTCTAATTATGGAATAATGAATTTTACAGTTACTGTAAATTTATGTTCTGGAGGAGACTTTAACACATATATAAACATAAGTTCAAATAAAATATTCTTGAATTCTTCAGTTTTGTCAACTTTAAACACCACTGCAATTCTAAAATTATACAATCTTACTTTTTCAAATCCTCAAATTCTAAGAGATAATGCTTCCTGTTCAACAAATATTTGCACTAGAGAAAGTTATACTGCAGGAGTTTTAACATTTAATGTAACAAGTTTTTCAACTTATTCTGCAGCAGAGACAATTTCAGATTCAACAACATCTTCTAAAAAAGAAGAAATAGACCCTTCTGTAGGAGGAGAAATAGACGTTCCTGAAGAACTAATAAACTCAGGAGCAACTTTCCAGCCAGGAGTTTCTAGAAGAATTGCTTTAAGTAAACTAAAAGATGGAGAAATCTTTAGATTTCCATTTAAGCTTTATGATTCTTCTCAGCATTATATTACTGTAAATTCAATTGATATTGAAAGAAGAGAAGCTGTT
>CAYHXI010000121.1:0-4479 GCA_964360565.1 uncultured Methanosarcinales archaeon
CCTTTTTCTTTCTTGGAGTTTTCACGTTAGCCATATGATATTCATTCAGAAATGTTAATGATTTATAAAAGTGGCGATTTTCAAGCTACGAATTAGTCTTGAACTATATTCTCCATCCCAACAATAATTAAAAATAGACTCTTTTTCTTAAAGTTGTTTCCGAGAAGAGCTAGTTTGGAGGCTGTGAAATGGATTTTAAAGAGAGTGAAACAATAGAATTAAAAAAATCTACATCTGAGTTAAAAGAAGCTATCATTTCAATAACTGCTATTCTAAACAAACATAATAAAGGACAATTATATTTTGGTGTTAAAAATGAAGGAACAATTGTCGGTCAGGATGTTTCTGAGAGAACTTTAAGAGAAATAAGTAAAGCAATAAGCGACCATATAGAACCTAAGATTTATCCCAAAATAAACAAAATTATTCTAGATGGTAAAAACTGTGTTTTTGTAGATTTTGAGGGTTCAGAAAATCCGTATTATGCTCATGGAAGAGCGTATACTAGAGTTTCTGATGAAGACAAACAGTTGAGCTCTAAAGAAATAGAGAATTTAATTTTGAAAAAGAATAGTGATAAGTTGCGCTGGGATAATAAAATATGCAAAGAAGCTTCTTTAAATGAAGTGGATTATCAAACAGTTAAAAGATTCATTGAGATGGTAAAAAAAGCAGGCAGAATAGCCATAGAAAAAGATGATGAAGAACTTATTTTAAGAAAACTAGAGTTATTAACAAATTCAGGTTTAACTAATGCGGGAGAATTGCTTTTTGGAAAAAATCCTAATTCTTTTTTCAAAAACGTAACTTTTAGATGCGGTCGTTTCAAAGACAGTGTTAAATCTAAGTTTATTGACTTGAAAGACTTTGAAGGAAATTTATTCACTGTGCTTGAAAAAGCAGTTTCATTCTGCAGAGAACATCTCGAATTGAGAGCACAAATAAAAGGATTGTATAGAGAAGAAAAATTAGAAATACCTGTTGATGCTTTAAGAGAGGCAATTATTAATGCATTAATACATAGAGATTATTTAGATAATTGTGAAGTTTATATTAAAATATATGACGATGAATTAGTTATTGCAAACCCTGGAAAACTTCCAGAAGAGCTGAGCATAGAAAAGCTATACAAAGAACACGAATCAAAACCTAAAAATCTTTTATTGGCAATGACATTCTATTATGCAGGTCTTATAGATAAATGGGGCAGAGGAATATCAAACATGATTCGATTATTAAAAGAAGAAAAATTGCCTTTACCTAAATTTGAACAAAGTGGAGGAAGTTTCAGAATTAAGTTCAAAAGAGTTAAAAAAATAACCAGGGAGAAAACTGTGGAGAAAACTGTGGAGAAAACTGTGGAGAAAACTGTGGAGAAAATACTGGAACTCATTAAAAACAATCCCAAAATAACGCAAAAAGAATTAATGGAAAAAACTAATCTTACGAGAAGAGGTATTGAGTGGAATATATCTAAATTAAAAGAAAAAGGCGCAATAAAAAGAATCGGTCCGGATAAAGGAGGATATTGGGAGGTTACAAAATAATGTTTCTAAAACGTGTTAGCTTAAAGAACATAAGAAGTTATGTCGAACAGGAGATACTTTTTCCAGAAGGAAAAATACTTTTGACAGGAGATATTGGTAGCGGAAAGTCGACAATACTTTTAGCAATAGAATTTGCTTTGTTCGGGTTTCTTAGAGGGGAGGTGAGCGGCTCTGCTTTATTGAGGCATGGCTCTAACTCTGGTTCTGTTGAAATGGAATTTGAAATAGAAAATAAACAAGTCATCATTCAAAGAACTTTAAAGAGGGCGAAAGACAGAATAGAGCAGGACTCCAGTTCAATAACGATAAATGGTGTTAAAACAGAAGCAACCACTCTTGAAATCAAAACTATTGTTTTAGACTTGCTCGGCTACCCTAAAGACCTTCTTACAAAAAGCAAAGGATTGATTTACAGATATACTGTTTACACTCCTCAAGAAGAAATGAAAAAAATTCTTTACGAAGACGACGAAGCGAGAATTAATGTCTTGAGAAAAATATTTGATGTTGAAAAATACAAAAGAGTTAGAGAAAATTCCACAGTCTACGTCAGAAATTTGGTTGAAAAAATAAAACGTAACGAAGGATTTATTCTAGATATTGAACAGAAAAGAATTCAGTTGCAGCAAAAACAAATTGAGTTAGAGAATGTTAAGGCTCAAATCACCTCTCACAAATCTTCACTCGAACAAACGGCAAATAATGTTCTGCAAATAAAAACTCTTCTACAACAGCAGGAGAAAGAAATCACTCAAGTTAGAGAAATGAAGCAAATAGTTGCAGTTTCTCAAACTCAAAAGACTCACAAAACTGATTTGTTGAATAGACTTTCTAGAGAGTTAGAAATTATCCGAGACCAAATTAAAAATCTTCAAATAGATGATTTTTCAGAGCAAAATTATCAGGAGATTCTGAGGCAAAAAGAAAAAGAATTTTCTCAAATGCAGGAAGAAATGCAGGCGTACTACCGAGCAATTTCTGAATTTTCCACTCACAAACATCACTCTGACACTAAAATAAAAAATCTTTTGAATTTAAACCAGTGTCCTACATGTTTTCAAGAAGTTCAGCAAATTCATAAGAACTCCATTGCTGATGTCGAGCAAAAGAAATCAGTTCAACTTCAAGAAGAAATCAAAAAAAGAGAATCTTTTCTGAAAGAAAAGAATTTTTCGTTAGAAAAATTAAGAAAAGAAATTGAAAATTTGAGGCTTCTTGAAAAAAAGCAGTCTCAATCTTTAATGAATAAAAGAATCTTTGATGAAAAACAAAAGCGAAGCATAGAACTAGAACAAAATATCGTTGAGCTTAAAAAAGATTTGAAAGAACTTGATTTCAGAATAACTGCTTTAACTGAAACTTTAACTTTCAAACTTCCTCTTGAAGAACAGTTCCAGAATACTAGAAAAGAATTAGATTCTGCGTTAAATATCCACAACAGCGCAAACATGATTCATGTTCAATTGGTTGAAAAAGAAAAACATTGTTCTCAATTAATCTCAGATGTATTGAAAGACCTCTCTCAAAAAGAACTAGCTAAATTAGAGCTGGAAAAACTCAACAAAAGAATAATGTGGATTGAAGATTTCTTTGTTCCTCTAACTGAAACAATTGAGAAGCAAGTTATGGCCCGAGTTCACGGTTCATTTAACGAACTTTTCAGAACTTGGTTCAGTATGCTTTTAGAGGATGAGAACATAAGTTCAAGATTGGATGAAAACTTCAGTCCTTTATTGCAGCAGAACGGTTATGATACTGGATTAGAGAATTTGAGCGGGGGAGAAAAAACAGCCTGTGCACTAGCATATAGACTCGCACTTAATAGCGTGATAAACAATTTAGTTTCTACAATAAAAACTAAAAAACTTCTTATTTTGGACGAACCAACAGACGGCTTCAGTTCAGAACAGCTTGATAAAATGAGAGATGTTTTAGATCAATTGGGTTGCAGACAAACTTTAATAGTGAGTCATGAGAGCAAAATCGAAGGAATGGTTGACAATGTAATAAGAATAGGTAAGGAAGAGCATAGGAGTGAAGTTAGTAGATAGTGAGTGGATAGAAGAATAAAAATCTAAATTAAATGATTGAGGGTTAAATTCGCGAGTTTACATCGCTAATGCTCAGTTTACTCATAGAATTTAATGGTTTGAGGTGTTTTGAGTTCTCAAAATTTTTTAGCAGATTCTTAATTGTATAGTGATGAAAATTACCGAAAAGTTTATATACTTTGGAGTGTATTGTGTATTAAAAAGCGCGTTTTAACGTGTTTTTTGTGGAGGAATAATAAAATGGTTAATACAACTTTGAATGATGTTCGTGTTTTGGTGCCTCAGAAGAAAGTTTCTGAAGGTAGAGTTTTTGAGAAGTTAGAGCTTAATGGTGTTGAAGGGGCTTTGGGTGAATGCCAAAGCTTAGGATTTGATGCTGTTTTTACTCCTGAGCTTATTGATGCTCGTTTGGAGGCTCAAGTTGGAGATTATGTTTTGAATAATTGGTTTACTACTCCAAGTTTGATTGCTACTGGAAGAGGAAATTCTTCAAATGTTTCTAAGAAGGGGGGTTCTCCTTATGTTGTTATTGCACATGTTCCTAATTATTTTTCTGATGCGGGAAATATTCGTGCAAATAGACTTCAAAATTTAATTAAAAATGGTGCAGGAGTTTTGCCTCAATCAGAATTTCAAAGACTTTTAGATTTGAAAGATGACGAGCGTGTTTTTGTTGTTGATTATGACACTTGGGTTAACTCTTCAAATGGAGTTATTAAAGTAAGCAAGGCCTTAGGTCATCCTCAAGTTATTCCATTTTTAGGTGGAGAAACTAGAGCTAAAGCTTATTTAAAGAAACATCAAGAAGTGTATGGAGATAATATTGGAGTTTGGCATTCTGATGATTTAGATGTACAGCCTAGTGGGCGCTTGTCGTTCGT
>CAYHXI010000122.1:0-4454 GCA_964360565.1 uncultured Methanosarcinales archaeon
TAAAAAATCATTACATTTTGTGCGGCGGAGGAAGAGTTGGAGTGCACGTTGCAGAAGAATTAATTGCAAAAAAAATACAGTTTGTTATTGTTGAAAAAGATATACATTTAATTCCACACTTGAAGAAAAAGTATCTGGTTTATCACGGCGATGCTTTAGAGGAAGAGACGCTTAAAGAAGTTGGAATAGATAAAGCAAAAGCATTTATGACTGTTCTTCCAGAGACTGAGAAAAATATTATGACTATATTAACCGCAAAAGAATTGAATCCTTCAATAAAAATTTATGCAAGGGCTCACAGCGAAAATTTTGTTAAAAAACTAAAAAAAGCAGGAGCAGACCATGTCTTCCTCCCAGAAGTCAGCTGTGCAAACGAAATAATGAAGAAGGTTGAAAGGGAGGAAAGGAAGTAATTAGTAGTGTGTGGGAAATAGAAGATTCACTTCACCTTCACAGTTCTAACTAAAAATCCTTCTTCTCTTTTTTCGAAGAGGCCGTAATCTCCTGGTTCTATTTTGTAACTTTTTATTATTTCTTCAGGCAATCGTATAACTGGAGACTCTCCAACTATGCCAAATTTTCTAATCATCTTTCTTTTACCAGTCAAAATATCATATTTGATTAATTCGCTTGATGTAAAGAATTCTTCGTTGCATTTCGGACACTTTAAGCAGTTTAAAGTAATATTATCTTTTACTGCTTTAAATTCTTTCACTTCAACATTACATTTGTAGCATTTTTTTAGGAATTTGGTCATTTTCTTAAAAATATCTTTACCACCTTCGAATATCTTTAAACTTTATAAATATTTCTACAACAACTTCCTAACTTCTCTTTCCAATATTTCTTTGCTGGGCAAATACCATTTATACTTTGATACAAAGAGCTTATTCTTCATTCCTGCAGTTGCGTATTCTACCTGCACTTTATCTTTCTCTGTGCAAAGTAAAATGCCAATTGGCTCGCAATCTCCTTCTTTATTAATCTCTTTTTTAACATAGTTAAGATAGAAATTCATTTGTCCTACATCTTCATTCTTGAATTTTCCGTTTTTCAGTTCTATAACTACATAGCATCTCAAATGTATGTTGTAAAATAGAAGGTCTATGTAAAAATGATCATTATCTATTGTAACTCTTTTCTGCCTAGACACAAAACTAAAACCTTGACCAAGTTCTAGCAAGAATTTCTGCAAGTTGTCAAGAATATAGACAACTGCGAAAGTCATAGCACATTAGTCGCAGTTGTCTATCTCGATAACTGCGTCAATTTCTGAGATATAAGTTACGCAGTTATCGATACTAGTTTCTAATTCTTTTTCAGAGTAAGTATGTTTTTCTTCCAGATTAAGAAATTCCAGAATGTAAGGGTCTTTAATCAATTCTTCTGGTTTTGTAGGAGAGTTTCCTCTTCTTTCATACTCCAATAAAGCATTTTTATCTTTACTTAACAAAAGACGTTCGTAATGAAGAGAATACATTTGTCTTTTTAAGTCTCTGACGCTTAGATGTTCTTTTATAGTATAATTTTCAAAATAATTCCTTTTTGTTTCATCTTTTACTTTCATTAGTTCACAATAATGAGTCCAAGTAAGTTTGTAGAATTCGCCGGTCACTGACTGGTGAATCTTGGTTTTATAAAAAAGATAGAATTTTCTCATATCTCTGAGAGCAGTAGCTCCAAATCCTTTTCCAAATTCTTCAGTCAATTCTTTTGAAAGTACTTCAATCAATTGTTTACCATATTCTGCTCTTTTCCCTCCTTTTTGTTCCTCTTCCACTATGTTTCTACCTATTTCGAAATAAGATTTAAGCATCTCAGTATTAACAGCAGTAAAAACATCACGTCTTGAAGTTCTTATGACTTCTTTTATGTTGGCTAAAACAGAAGAGTATTCTGTCACTTGTTTATTTTTCATAAATACATATTATTTGAGCTATTAAAATGTCTTTGCCAGAAAATTCCGTAAAATGTCGACAAATGCTAAAAAAGATATGGATAGTAGCATTTGTCGAGCACACTCGGCAATTCATTCTATTTTTTTCAATTTAGTGAATTGCCGATGCTTCCGGCAGAACCGAAAAGTTTGCGGTCTGCACCGAAAAAAATTTAGAATGTTTAAAAACATCTAGAAGAATTTGCGGATTTGGGCGGAAAGTTCACGAGGAATAATCAAGCAAATATTCAAAATATAGAGGAATTTGAAAAACCATCAGAAAATAGTCAAACTCCTCATAAGAGTGCTTTGAATACTGATGTAAAGGGTTATTCAACGCCCTCTATAGATTTTTTAACAATTTGTAGATTCTTAAGACAGAAAGTAAGCATCGATAAATGATAAACTGGGTGTTGTTTTCCATTCTGTTTTTTTATTTCCATCATCAGATAAAATTCTCAATAGTTTTCCTTGTCTGGCGTAATCTATTCCAAAACAGAAAATATCTATATACTTCGGCCATCCTATTTCTAATTCTAAAAGATGTTGCTCATCTATTATTTTTCCTTGAAACATTCTTGCATTTTTCAAATTGTCTATCTCTGAATCTCTATGTATAACTGACCAAAAAATTTCATCTGCCTCATTTTTGGTCAATAATTTAAAGTGACTATATGAAAAGTTTAGTTCTTTTACTTCTATTTCTAATTCTCTATCAATTTTTGGTTTTTTAGTATACTTTGGTTCGAAAAAAGTAATTTTTCTGTTCTCTATTTTTTTATTTTCTTTAATTTCAAAAAATAAAGTAAATCTATCATTACAGTAAGTTAGTTTGAATTGTTTTTTCTGTAAGTTAGCTATGCTAAGATCATGATGATACCCCTTAAACGCTCTTTCCAAATATTCACTGGAACTTGATGATGCCTGATTGTAAAATGATGTAGGTTGATTCGTGATTGAGAAAAAGAAATAATAAAAATTCAATAACTGGGGCAATCGCTTTAATAGCCAGTTGGGTTTAGGTTTTTCAGGCAAACCAGAAATGTTAGTGTGCACTATCCAACGAACTTCTTCCAATCCTTTTTCTATTATGTCATCTAGTTTTTCAGATATTAGCTCATATTTTTGTAGTTCTTGTTCCCTGGCTTGTAGTATAGACATATTAATCACTATTTTAATGTAGCAAAATAACAACATTTAAATACTACTAACAACCTTTAGGAGTTTCTATGGAAAAAGAATTACGGCAAATAGGCTTAACGACATATGAAAGTAATATTTATTTGACATTATTGAAAGAAGGAACATTAACTGGCAGAGCAATAAGTCAAAAAAGCAATGTTCCTCAAGGAAAAACATATGAAGTGCTAAAAAACCTTGTAACAAAAGGATTTGTTGTGGAAAAGAAAGGAATATTAAAGAATTTCTGTCCAATTCAACCAGAAATATCTATTAAAAGATACTGTACTCAAAAAGTAAATAACATAACAAACCTTCAAGAAAATCTTGTTATTGAGCTAAGTAAATTAAAAATTAAGAAAGAAATTCCTTTAATAACCGAAAGAGTCAATCTATTAGCAGGAATAGAACAAGTTCAAACTATCGCCACAGAATTATTAGAAAATTCAAAAAAAGAGCACAAAGTAATGTACACGTATGAACAGCTATTTTACCCAGTAATAAGACTAATTCCTCAAAAAATAAAAGAAAATGTCAAAATAAAATTTTTAGCCACAAAAGCAACAGAACAAGGACTAAAATGGATGAAAGAACATGTTAAAATGGGAGTGGAAGTAAGATATTACAAAGTAGAAGAACTAAGAATCACTATTAAAGACATAAACGAAGCAATGATAATGATAATAAACCCAAGAAACAAAAACGACAGAATAGGAATGCACTGCAAAAGTACAGAATTCTCAAAAGCACTATCACACTATTTTGACAATCTTTGGAATAAAGCTAAAATAATAAAAGAAAAAACCACCCTAAAAGAACTAAATAAATTTAAAGTTTAACCTCCAGAAAATTGCAAATTCACCTGAAAATCACTTGCAAATTATTTCTTTTCCTTCTTAAAAACATACATCAGTCCATTTCCCGGTGCTCTGCAAACTTGAGAATCTGCAGTTCCACACTGTATAAAATCTTTGATTACTGAAATTAATCCTAACTTTTTGAATTCTTTGCTTAATTTTTTATGCAATACTTCTCTAGAATCCTCCCAAGCAAACATACTACCTCCTTTTGCAGAATAATTAAAGACATAATCGACATATGGTTCAAGTTGTAGTCTCGCTCTGCATTTGTAAGACAAATTATCTCCAGAACCTCCAATACATTCGGAACCACTCATGTTTATCGATAAAGTCACCACATGTTCTTTTTCAACTTCTTCGAGTACTCTTTTAGCTAATCCTTCATAGTCGTCATTTATTATTGTTGGTTTTTTCATCTTGTTTTCCTCCTCACTCCTCATCCAACACTATCCTCGCAACATTACCGAGCAAAGTTGTCA
>CAYHXI010000123.1:0-4427 GCA_964360565.1 uncultured Methanosarcinales archaeon
TCATAATAATCTTTAATTCCAGATTCAATATCATACTTTGGAACAAAGCCAATTTTTTCTTTAGCTAAAGTCATGTCGCATTCAGTATAACTCTGATATTCTTCTCCGTAAGGATTTTTAATATATTCTGGAGTTCTGTTCAATTTTAAGACTTTGTTGAGGAGTTCTATAATTTTATTGAAACTTGTTGCTTCTCCATATCCGCAGTTTACGATGCAACTTTTTTTTGCACGAGAAGCATCTAAATTAGCCTGCACAACATCTTTAACATAAATGTAATCTCTTTTTTGCTCTCCAGATTCAAAGATTCTTGGATTTCCTTTAAGCATTTGCTGAGCAAGCTGATAAATCATTGTTGCTCTTTTGTCTTTGTACTTTTCATTTTTTCCATAAACATTGCAATATCTTAGCCCAACAATTGTTACATCTGTATGTTCTTTTGCAAGCTTTACTGCAAGTTCATCAAGCAAAACTTTAGATTCAGCATAGGGATTTAATGGATTTACCTGGCCGTTTTCTTTATATGGAGCAGGAAGATTTCCATAAACTGCTGTTGAAGATGCGTAAACAATTCTTTTGCATCCTTTACTTATAACATATTCAAATAATTTCTTCGAAGATTCATAATTTGCACGAATCATTTCGTTTCTATCTAAGAATGTTGTATCATTAATTGCTGCTTGATGAAACAAAACATCTAATTTTCCTATTACTTCAAAATCAATGCCTAAAAAACTTGGCTGCAAATACTTTCCTTGGAAATTAGGAATTTTAAATTCAGCATCATGACCAGTTATTAATAAATCATGATTTTCTTTCATCAATTCCAAGACTAAATTAGAGCCGATGAATCCAGTTCCTCCCGTAACTAAAATTCTCATTGAATTTAATTAAGAAAAGTAGTTTAAAAACTTTTGGAATCGTTAATCTAGATTAGCATTTTTGATTAAACTTTTTTTAAAAAAGTTTATTGGAAAACTTTATAAACAACTCTGGGTTTCTAAGAATTACCAATGACAAATGACGCTCAAACTGAGCTGAGTGAGGTGTAATTTCTAACCTCATATACATTTAATATACATTTAACGGAGGATTAACATGGCTGAAGAAAGCGAAAAAGCATTAGAAGCAATTGAAGTTGCAAGATCAACTGGAAAAATAAAAAAGGGTTCAAATGAAGCAACAAAAGCTCTGGAAAGAGGAACTGCTAAATTAGTAATTATTGCAAAAGATGTTTCCCCTCCAGAAATAGTTATGCACTTGCCTTTATTAGCAAAAGAAAAAGGCGTTCCTTGTGTAACTGTAGGAACTAAAGAAGAATTAGGAACTGCAGCAGGATTAAGCGTAGGAACAACCGCAGTTGTTATAATCAACGAAGGCGATGCAAAGAACTTATTAAAAGAATTGAAGCACTAAAATGGCTGACCAAAAACCTCCTCAACAAGCTCAAAAACCGCAGCAGCAGAAGCCTCAGCAAGGTCAACCTGCTCAAAAGCAGCATGAATCTGCAGCAGGTGCAGTTAGGTTTAGCGTAGCTGTTCCAGCAAAAGTTGAAGAAGTAATTGGAGTTACTGGAATGAGGGGAGAAGCAACTCAAGTAAGATGCAGAATTCTCGATGGAAGAGATAAAGATAAAGTGTTGAGAAGAAACGTAAAAGGTCCTGTACAAGTTGATGATATACTTATGCTTAGAGAAACAGAAATGGAAGCCCGTCCCTTAACAAAAGGCGGTAAGGGAGCAACTTAAAATGACAAAATGTACTTTTTGCAATAATGAAATAGGAATGGGAACTGGAAAAATGTATGTTAAAATCGACGGCAGAGTTCTTTATTTCTGCGGCACTAAATGCGAAAAAAACATGCTCAAGTTGGGAAGACATCCAACAAAAGCAAAATGGACTGAGCATGCAAGAAAAAATAAACAAGATAGATTGAATCAATCAAATAAAAAATGATAGACCGAACTTTAGTTTTATTAAAGCCAGATGCGGTTCAAAGAACTGTCTGCGGTGAAATAATTTCTCGCTTTGAAAAAGCAGGACTTAAAATTGTAGGTATGAAAATGCATTGGGCAAATGAAGAGCATGCCAAAAAACATTACACTGAAGATATTACTATTAGAAGAGGAGAAGCAGTTAGAACTAGATTGCTCAAATTCTTAAAAGAAGGCCCTGTAGTTGCAATAGTATTCGAAGGTATTAACGCTGTAGAAGTTGTAAGAAAATTAGTTGGAGGAACAGAACCAAGAATAGCTCTGCCGGGAACAATAAGAGGAGATTATGCTCATCAATCTTATGAACATGCAGATACAAATAATATTGCAGTAAGAAATCTAATTCATGCTTCTGCAAGCAAAGAGGAAGCAGCAACTGAGATAAATTTGTGGTTTGCTCAAAATGAATTACATAGTTATAAAACAGTGAATGATCAATTTTGAGGAGGAAAGAAAATGAATGACGAACAAATATTAAGAATTGATGGACAAGGAAACGTATATTATGATATTGACTGGCCTTATTCTAAAGGGTTACAAGGCGTTGTAGCAGATGGACGTCTAAGAAATATAGTAACAGACTTCTTGCGTGTAGGAGTAAAACCTGAAGCATGTAAAGGCAGTATTGAATCTGAGCTGGAAAAATTAGCATTATCCGCAGCAAAAACTGCAGGTTCAAAAATTAACGCGAGTTACGTTGCATTATCAAAAAACAGCATAAAAGAAGTTGAATCAAGAAACACTGGAGATACAATACATGCAACTTATGTAGCGACGTTTTATACCTTTGGCTTAAACTTATAAACTATTTTTAATTAAAAATGCCCGCACAAACCATAAGCATAGACGAAGCAAAAAAGGACAAGTTGTTCTATTTTGTTGCAAATGTAGTAGTTTTAGAAAAAGATTCTTTCACCGACTTTGCATGGGTTAATTCTGAAGAAATAAAAAGTTACGACTGCATTAAAGGAGTTCATGAGGAAGTAGAGCAGGCGATAAAATTATTTTCTTAACTACCCTCAAGTACTAATACAAACGAAAGATTTATAAATTATTGTCAGTTTTCTTTAGTTTATGTTATTGGAAGAAGAAATCTACTCAGTGATTTCAAAATTTTTGGACGAAGAACCTGATGCTACTGATATGCAAAAAAGCATTAAAGCGTATTGTGAGTTAGATAGATTTGAAGAGACAATTGAAAAAATAAGAAAAAACAATTGTTCGGATTTAAAAATTTATACTGATTGTTCATATTATGTTATTGGCGAAGTGGCAGGAGAATATATTTCAGGCAAATTATCTCAAGAACAAGCAATAGAAAAAATAAATGCTGCAAAAATTATTGTGGAAAAAATATTAAGATTGAATGGTTTTAATCCTGATTTAGAAAAAGATAACTTTGAAAAACAAGAAGCTAAGCATAAAGAAGATATGTTGAGGGGTAAAGAATTTAGAGATGCTTTAGATAGAGCAGATAGATTAATTGCAAAGTATGAAAGATAATTCTAAGGTTGTTTTCCTAACCACTCCAAAGTACTCGTGTGTGTGAAGATTTATAAATCGACATATATTAACCCCATAAACAATCATTTGGAGGAATAAAATGACAGAACAAAATACAAATACAAGTTTAGAATCAAAAACAGAAGGAGTTGAAGTTAAAAAAGGAAGTTTAATGTTATCAAGAGAGATAATGAATCTTGTATACGACACATTAGTAGAACAAAAGACAGCACGTAGTTTAGAAGGATATACTGGCTGCATAGATAAAAAAAGCGATTTGAGAAAATATAGTACTATTAATATCTCTGATCGCAAAGGTCTCAGAATCAAAATTTATACTGACCCTGATAAGAGGGATGTACAAATAGTGCATAAGGGAATATGTGAACCAATAAGTATAAACGCATACAATCCATCTGCTTTAGAGCAAGCAAAAGTATTCGCTAAATCTTACAAAGAATTAACTGGAGCTAACGCAGTTGTTATTCAGCAATTTATTCCAGAAGACTTTATTGAAGTTCCTGAAGTAAAAACAGCAAAATCTGAAGAATCAAATTTGGAAGAACGAACAGCTTCAAAAAAAAGAACTGAAGTCAAATTTGGAGGAAGTCCAAAACCAAAAGAAAACCACGGATTCTTAAGAGGATTCTACACTGCAACAGCAGGAGAATTAGCAGCAAAAGCATTAATGGTTGTCTTAAGTGCAGTAGCAGGATATGTAGTATCTGAATACAAACACAATACAGAAGCACAACCTCTGGCACAAGTTAGAATAGAAGACCAAGAAAGATATAATAATATAATTGAAGAAATTAAGAAAGATGTATTGAATGACTCTGCAGAAAAAGGCCCATTTACTAACGAAATATACAACATTAAATTTATTGACTTGCCTGATGAAAAACCAGCAGAAGAAAAACTTAAGATAAGA
>CAYHXI010000124.1:0-4404 GCA_964360565.1 uncultured Methanosarcinales archaeon
TAATGCTAACTGTTGGAGAGAAAGAAGAAGCGAATGGAACGTTGGCAGTAAGGACTTTAGATGGAGATGTTTTATTCGGAGTAAAAATAGATGACTTCGTTTCGCAAGTGAACGAATTAATTTCTAAGAGAACGTTGGAGACAAAGTTGAGGAAGTAATCATCAAAAATATTTCCTTCTCGCCAAAAATACACTTCCTGCAATAATTAATACTATCAATCCAAATATTGGGAACAAAATATTTCTACTTATTGAATTAACTAAATATCCCATCATCCATGGATTAAATATAAATATCGCACTGATAATCATTTGTCTTGCGGAAAGAGTTGTTGCTCTGACGCTGGAATGAATGTGCTTATGAATTATATCTGCATCTATATAAGTCCAGAACTGGCGCCAGAGAATAAGCGAATACGAGAAAATAACAACCGCATACAAATTATTTGTTCCTAAAATCCACCAAGTTAAAGCTTGAGCAATTACAACTCCTGCCAATAAAGTTTTGTGGCCGAATTTGTTTAATAATTTTGGAAGAGTCAACCCTCCAATTATAAAGAATAAATTCTTAAACGCCTCATACGCTCCTAACAAAACTAAAGGAAGACCTAATTGAATAAGAAACGGCTGTTTGGCAGTATACCATGCTTCATCAAAAAAGAAAAGAGGAATGTACAAAATAAGTAAAGAATACAGCACAGGATTTTTCCAAAGCAAACTTAAGCCTGTCTTGAAATTTTTAAAGAAATATATTTTTTCTCCAGCTTTTTTATATTTTGGTTCTTTGAAGAATAATAATGAAATGAACCCAGCACCGCCCGTAAGCATTGTAATCCAATACGGAAGAGTGTTATTGAATGAATAAAAGAATGCACCTATAAACGCTGCAACAAAAGCTCCAACAGAACTAAAAACATCTATAATTCCTAAAACTTTGCTATTCAATTTTTCTAATTTTCTGTCCTTCAAAGAATCATAAACTAATGCCTGCAAAGACCCTGAAGAGAAAGCCCATCCGCAACCGAACAAAAGTGAGGCAATATAAAATTGCAAAACAGAGAAGGAATTTACTTCAATCACTAAAGACAATGTGACCAGTGCAAGTGAAATTAACAAACTCAGTTTTCTACCATACTTATCTGCAAAAATACCTGTAGGATATTCAAAAATAAAAGATGCCAAATAAGTTCCGCTAAGAACAAAACCTATCTCTGCAATGTTTAACCCTCTCGATTGATAAAATAAAATCCAAATCGGAAGATAAAAATTAGCACTGAAAAATAAATTCATTAAGTACACTGGCCACAAAAACCTAACCTCTTTTTGCATGATACTCTAAATGTTTGGAGAGTTATAAAACTTTGTGATGAGATATGAAAGGAGTGAAACAATAGAGTATTGTGTGCTAATCATCTTTCTATTTTAACCGTTTTTAGTTTAAATAACTTTCACTAATTATAGAAAGATTTATAAATACTTAATATTTGATATAGAAAGATGAAAAATCTCGAATTAGTCTACAGAGAAATATTGTATAACGCAATAGAAAAGAAAAATAGAACTCTAACACAATCTTCAATAGCTAAAACTCTGGGAATCTCACTAAGCATTGTTAATAGTGCAGTTCAAAAACTTTCTGCAATTGGAGCAGTTGAAATAAAACAAAGATTGTTTAGAGTTGTAGATGTTAAAAAAATACTTTATTACTGGGCGAGTATAAGAAATCTGCAAAAAGACATAATTTACTCTACAAGAGTTGAGATGCCAGTTAAAGAAATTGAAAAACAAATGCCAGATGATGTTGTTTTTGGAGCATACTCAGCCCATAAATTTTTATTCAAAGACGTTCCTGCAGATTATTCAGAAGTATATGTCTACGGCGACGAAACATTGCAAGAGAGATTTCCTGAGAATAAAGGAGTCCCAAATTTATTTATTTTAAAGATCGATAAAACAATAAACAAATATGGAAAGACAACTACAACTGCAAACACTTTTGTTGATCTATGGAACTTGAAAGAGTGGTATGCTAAAGAATTCATAAAATCAATGGAGGAAAGATTTCATGGAATTTTGGAATAGTATTTTGACTGAAAAAAGCTGGCAGATAATGCAGGACTTAAAGAAAGAAAATTTTAGATTTATAGTTATAGGAGGCTGGGCAGCATATTTATGTAGTAAAATGCATAAATCAAAAGATATAGATGTAATAATCCCTGATTTTAATGAGCTGGAAATTCTTAAGCAAAAATATTTTCTTAAGAAAAATGACAACTTGAAAAAATACGAGATACAAATAGATGAAATAGATATAGATATTTATCTGCCGCACTACTCCGAGCTTACGCTTCCTTTCAAAACAATTCTTGCAAATACAACAAAAATAGAAGGCTTTGAAACAGTAATTCCAGAAGTATTGCTAATTCTCAAACAAGGTGCAGAACTTAATAGGGGAGAAAGTGTTAAAGGACAGAAAGACAGAATTGATATAATGACTCTGCTTTGCTATGCAGAAATAAAATTCGACAAATACAGAAAAATATTGTCTGAGAACAAACTTGATGATTTTAGACTTAGGTTGAAGGAAATTATCAAAACTTTTTCTGACTTGAAACATTTGAATATGAATGTGAAAGAATATTCTAAAGTTAAGAAAGAACTGTTGAAGAGAGTTTAGGAAGAATACTCTTTTTCTAAATCCAGCAATGCTGAAATCTCAGCTATCGCTTCAGGATTTATGGAAATATGTAAATCTGAACCTTTGCCAGTTTTCTTTATCAGTATCATTACAAATTTTTCATTAACGAGTTCTTTAACCGCTTCTTCAATTTGCTTTTTTCCTTGTTTGTTATGCAAAAATTCATCAGGAATATTTTTAGTTATGTTATCAAGAGGAGTGTGTTTACCTCCAATATTTCTTTTTTTAATTAATGTTCTAAGAATCACTTCTTTTATACTGTTTACTGCATCCATTACAGAAAAAACAAAAACACCGCTTAATATATCTTTCTGTGTTTTTTCCGCAAATCTTCCGGCTTTCAAATGACATATTAACATACCAAACAGAAAGATTTAAATATTTCAAATACTAAGTTCAAAGCATGACAGAAGAAAATGCATTTTTAGAATTTGTTGGAGACACTCCAACCACTAGACTGATTGATTTTTTAATAACTGGCAGAGAGTTTGATTACACCTTAACAGACTTAACAAATAAAGCAAGAGTCAGCTGGACGACACTCCACAGAATATTTCCATCTTTTATTAAAAACAAAATAGTGGTTGAAGTCAGACAGATAGGAAGAGCGAAGTTGTACAAATTAAATATCAACAATCCATTAGTTATGAAGTTTGTTGATTTGCACAATAGCATTTTACTTGCTGAGTTGAAAAATACTACTAAGAAAAAAGCCAAAGTTGAATTAATGGCTTAAAAAACTAGAAATATTTTCTCCTAGCTTATTTTTATTAGTTATCATAACTTATCTAGAAGTTCTTCTCTAGTAATTCCTAAGTCTTTTTTTATTATCTTGTTTAATAATCCAGGACCTATTTCTTCGCCAGAGTGATGAGGAATAGTTGTTTTTCTTCCATCAGGATGATTGTAAATCATATGACTTCCAGTAGTATGGCTGTAAACAAAACCAAACCTTTCAACTATTTTAGCCAACTCTTTTCCAGTTAGTCTAGGCAGTTTAGCCAAGAATTACACCTCTATTTGCTGAACACCAACAAAATTCTCAAACAATTCCGGCCTTTTTTCTTCGTGCAAATATGCTTTTATTGCTTCTCTTGTTCTCTCAATAAGCTGATCCATACTTTTAGCTTGAGTATGACAGCCAGGGAGTTCAACTACTTCAGAAATATACCATCCATCTTCGTCTTTTTCTATAATTAAAGTGTATTTTTGCTTCATGACATCTAATAAAGATACAAATTATTTAAATCTTTCTCAAAAATTAGGAATCACATTATGGGAATATTTCTTTTTAACTTCTTTGAAGACGTCTAATTGTCCGTATTTTTTAGCAGCTAAGTAAGCACCTTGAATTTCACAGTAGCCTAAATATTTAGTGTTTTCACAATCTTTAGTCATCAATATTTTCAAGAATCTTTTCTTTAGTTTGCCTGATTTTTTAATATGTCTTTCAGTTCTTTTATAGTATTCGAAAGTACTTCTTCCATAATTTGTGTATAGTTCTGCAACAGCTTTGCTTGCAACTAAAGTGGCTCCTCCAAGAATAAATGCTAAAATACCTAATGCACCTCCAGTAAAAATTCCTTGAAGACCAAAAGCAAAACCATAACTTCCTATAACATAACCCAAAACAGTAGTTCTGTTGCCAAAAAATCTAACGTAATTATCATCTGCTTTATCGCTCAGAGTGATGCTGTTTTTGATTAT
>CAYHXI010000125.1:0-4385 GCA_964360565.1 uncultured Methanosarcinales archaeon
GTTTCATTAAAATAATATACTGAAAGTAAACTCACCCAAACATAACTCGTTGCAATTATTGGATATAAAACAGATAATTCTCCTCCTTTGAGAGCAATAATAAATATTACTGCAGCAGTTCCGTATAATATACACCCAATTAACAATTGCCAGTTTGTAAAAAACGAAGGCAAAAGCATCGCTCCTTTTTTCAAAAACACTTGAGCAATTGAAGTTAATAGTGTGCAAAAGAGCATGAGAAAAACTGAAGTTCTTTTATTAATCTCCATTTAATCTTCCCCTAGAATTATTTTCAATAGAGCGGCATATGCTGGTCTTGTTATAAGCACTCCTAGAGTTACTCCTGCAATTGTTGTTACTGCAAATCCTTTCAATTGCCCAGCTCCAAAATACCATAGCGGAATCATTGCTACAACTATGGTGAGATAAGCTGAAAAGATTATAAAGAATGAATTTTTCATTTTTGTCTTCCAATCAGTATACGATTGTTTTTCTTTTCTTAATACTTCGTCAGTTATGATTATTACGTCATTAACTCCTGTTCCTATTGTTGCAATTATTCCTGCGATTGCTGAAAGGTCTAAATTCCATCCTGTTAGCGCAGCCATTCCAAATATAAAAAATACTTCACAGATAGATGAACCCAATAATGGAAGCACTATTTTTAATTTTCTGTAGAATAAATAAATTACTATTCCAACGATTAGTAATGCTGTGATTCCCATCCACATTGCATTTTTAATAAACTCTTTTCCTAAAATTGGTGATACTGAATCGCTTTTGACTACTTCTAATTTTGTTGGCAGGCTTCCAGTTTGCAATACTGTCTGCAATGTCTTCAAATTTTTGATAGTATTTTCTTGAGCTTCTCTTAATGTTTTTCCTTCTCCGCTTCCCGAAATTACTATTTTTGTTTCTGCTCTTCCTCTTAAGCTAGAAGCAACATCTAACGCTTCAATTTCTTTGTCGTCTAAATAGAATACTATTTTATCGCTTAAATAACTCTTTCCGTTTTTTGATACAATATCTAGTTTGCTTGTCAAGTCTGCTTGCTTTTGCGCTGCGGCTTGACTTAATACAATTTCAAAAAAGAATCCACATCCATATCCTGTGCCGTCTTCCGATCTTTGACAGGGTCTTTGAGGGTCGATTCCTGAACATTGCGCTCTTCCTCTGCAGACATATTTTATTTGGTCTTCTCCACCTGTGAATGCAGTTTGATTTCTTATTTTTGCTTCAAACTTTCCTTGACTGGCTATTAAGTTTTGAATGACATCTGGTGTTACTCCTGCGATTTCTATCAAGATTAATCTTTCACTTTCTCCAGGAGCGGTTACATCTGTTACGATTACATCGCTGAGTCCGTAAACATTTAATCTTTGTGCTAAATTATCAATTAAGTAATCTGAGGTTTCTCTGTCGATTTTTTCAACAGGTTTTAACAGTACTCTTGACCCTCCTTGGAGGTCTAATCCTTTTTTTAAGTTTGATGTTGGAGCTTCGTCAACTCTTAATCCGATGTCTTCAACTCCTATTTCTTTCAGAATTTTTTTAGGAACTTCAATTGTTTTGTTTACTTCTTTTTTTACTTCAGTTAATGCTCCGTTTATAGTTTCATTCACAAATAATGTTTCTGTTATGATTTGTTGCTCAGTTTCATTTAAAATAAACTCTTTCATCTCGGGCTTGACAACAAGTCTATACAATCCTCTGTTCGTTTGCAATTGAACTGTATCATTAATTTTGAATTCTTTTGTTAAAGCATAATATTGTTCTACATTTGCTATTTTTTCATTATTTATTGACAATAATCTTTCTAGGCTCATTGGAACTTGGCTTTCTGGTTTTAGTATTCCTGCAAGTTCTGCTGAGCTTCCTGCACTTACTCCTTTTATCGCCAGTCCTTCAACAAATGGATTTGGCCTTATTGTTAGTAAAGATAAGGCTATGAAAAAGATGACTAGCAATATTTTCCAGTTTGTGAGTGCTTTTTTTAATTTGCTCATTTTTTCGTCCTAGCTTCTTTCCATTCTAAATACCACCTTAATATTCCTGCGTTTTGTATCCAAGTATTTGGAATGTCTAATAAAAGTCCTATTGAAAGTATGAGCATGATTTGTTTTATTACTTCAGATTGGGTTAAAAAGTATGATGCAAAAACAGCAAAAAATCCCGCTAAAGACATTATCATTCCTGTTTTCATCGCTCCTAAAGTTCTTTCCAGAATTGTTCCTTCAGTTCGTTTCAGAACTCTTGCAGTAAGAAGGATGTCTGTATCAACTGAATAACCTATTAGCATTAGGAATGCTCCTATTCCTGCCATGCTTAGTTTTACTCCCATCAGAGAGATTATTGCGAGCGTTGTTATCATATCTGCACTTGCTGCAAGTATGACGAAAAATGATGGAGCCAGAGTTCTAAAAGTAAATAGCACAACTATACTCATGAAAATAAATGCGAATATGATTGCAGTCATCATTTGCCTGAAGAATTGTTCTCCTAATTTACTTCCTACTTGTTCTGCGGAATAATTTTTTGAAGACATATCCAAACCCATTTCTCTGAGAGTGTTAATTAATTCCTGCTGAGAGATATCTGATGCTTCGATAATTATTGCCTTTTGTCTTCCGAATTCTGTAAGGCTTCTTGCAGTTATATCTGCATTTGGAAATTTATTAAGAATTTTTTGTTGAACCTCTGCAACATCCCATACTTTATTTACAGATATTGTTATTCCTAGCCCTCCTTTCAATCCAACTCCTTTCTCGATGAATTCTCCAGTTGTGGCGAAGTTGTATACGAGAACTCCTATAGCTAGAAAAAGTATTACAAAAGTTACTATCATCAACTCTTTGTATTTTTTATCGTAAATGTCTATAAGTTTTTCTTTGATGCTCAATTGTATCCCTCTTATTGTGATTAGTAATGATGAATGTTTTTTAAAGGTTTGCTTCAAATTTTTGCGAGTTTATAAATTTACTCGGCAAAAATTTATGAGGTGTACAAGATATAAAAAATCATCTTAAATATTTCTCAATCTCTTCTCTCTTTCTAGGATTTAGAGAAACATGCAATCCGTATGAAGCTGGTTTTGGAATTAATATTTCTTCTTTTAACAATTCTTTAACAGCTTCCATCACATTCCCTCTAAAATGCCCTGGAAGACCTTTCTTTAGATTTTCAATATCTGTGTGTTTACCACCAATATGTCTGTGATGAAATAGTTTCTTCACTATGAATCCTTTTAGTTGCTCTTTTTCCATTCTTGGCTTGAAAATTAAGACCTTCTTTATATGTGTTTCTATTACATAAAATATAGCTGTTAACAACGAAAAGTATTTATACTGGGTATACTTTCTAATAGTCATGGAAGAAGACTCTATGTTCATTCAAACACTCGGAAACTATCCTTTAATCAGAATCCTAGACTTTCTGATCTACTCTCGAGATTTTGATTATCCAATTACAGAAATAGCTAAAAATTCAAATGTTAATTTTCAAACATTAAAGAAATTATGGCACGACTTAAAAGCAAGAGAATTAGTTGTACAAACAAGAACACTTGCCGGAGCGGAATTATTTAGAATAAATATTGCAAATCAAGTTGTTAAAAAATTAATCGAGCTGAATAATTTTTTGTGCTGGGGAAATGAGAAAGAAAGTTCTTTGGAAGTTGGGCAAGTGGTTTGATGAGTGTCCATTTTAGTTTATATGTGTGAACTTAAGTTTTCATTCACAAAAAAAATCTCACCAATCCAGCATAAACCTGCCATCCGTCAAATCCAGGGATTGGAAGCATGTTGAATACAAATAAAAGTCCGTTGATTTTCTGAGTGAAGAAAAGAATCATCGTAGTTCTTTGAGAAAACTTTTTTTGCAAAGCGAATTTCGCTCCCAAATAAAGCAATCCATTAAATGCAGGGCCTGCGAATGCTATTAGCGAGTTAATCAGCGGGTGTATATATAGATAAGGGATCTCTACATATCCTGGAACAAAAAATATGAACGGAAAATTCATTAGTTTAAGTGCGATTCCAACCATCAAAAATTGATAGTGTGCATGAAAAGTTGCAGATAAACCTAAAAGTATTGCAATAAATTTGTGAGCCAATTCATGAACAATTATTCCTGGTGCAGTAATAAGTGCAGAAAAAAACAATGAGTTCCAATCGAATCTATTTTGCCAACTCGAACTACTTCTCTGAATTTTAAACATATCCATAAATATATATCCTACTGCAAGAGACATTATTACAATGTCGAAGAGTTCGTTTAAAGTTAACATGAATTACTGCAAAGTTTTATTAATATAATAATGTATCTCTTACTGATGAAAAAAGAACTATCCTCAATCGAACTGAGATTTTTAGTGGCTGAGCTTCAGC
>CAYHXI010000126.1:0-4346 GCA_964360565.1 uncultured Methanosarcinales archaeon
AAATTCCACATATTGTGATAATATGTTTGTAAACTTGGCAGATCAAGGTGCACGCCATGATAAAGAATCTTGTTATACTGATGTTGCAATTGCAAAAAAAGACCCATCAGTGTGTGATAAAATAACTTATTTTACAAACGCAGAAAACAATATTTTGTTAGATGATTTAAATTTTAGAAAGTCAGATTGTTATTCACAATTATCTATACTAAATAATAACATTACTCTTTGTAGAAAATCCACACACCATCTTTCAGACTGTTTGTCTAAATTTGCGATTAAAAATAAAGATTATTCTCTTTGTGAAGAAGTTCCACTTCCAGAAGATAGTATTAGATTTCTTAACATGCGTGATGAATGTTTTAATCAAATTTCAATTCAAATCAATGATCCTGTTATATGTGAAAAAATTACAACACCTAATATTAAATCCAATTGTTATTATTTTATGGCATCTAATACAACTGACGAATCTCTCTGTCCCAAAACATTGAGAGCTGAGGAATGTTATGCACGCATAGGAAAACAAAAAGGAAATATAGATATTTGTTTGAAATCCGGTTCGGAAAACGAATGTCGCTTTCAAATACTGGGCATGCAAAAACATGAAGTTGAAAACTGCAAGTATGGATGGAATGCTAATTTTGTGGCAGAGTGTTATTTAATGTCTGCAGTAGCTCTGAACGATAAGTCAACATGCTCACTTAATCCAAGAAAAAGTGATGTGGACTTTTGTGAAAAGGCAATTGATGATCCAACCACACATAATTTTGTAATTAAACAACTTAATTCATGATACTCCAATGAAACAAACAAAACCTATCCCTGATGGTGTAAAAATGATATCTATTGGGTTTTTTACTATTGGAGTTTTGCTGATCTTGTTTGGTAGTCTTATAATTAGCTCTACTGCAACAGATAAAGAAGTTTGTCATAGTAGTTTTTTTGGATGCGGGATTGATACTTTATTTGAAAATGTAGGAATGATACTACTTTCTTTTGGAATTTTGAATTTAGTTGCTGGCAGAAAACTTTGGCAGGGAAGTGGTTTTTGGAGAGTTGTAGTGATTATTTTATCATTTATACTTTTCATAATATTTTTTTGGATAATAAGTCCATTTATGACTTCACAATTCATAAGTTCGTATAATACTTATTTTTTTGAATATGCTTTGGCAGTTACATTAATTTTTGCAATAGGAATAACTTTAGTTATCTCTAATTATTTATTCTTCAACAAATCCTCCATTGAATTTTTTTCAAGGAGCAATAAATGACGAAGAGAAGTTTGATTTTTTTATTGTTTCTAATTTTGTTTCTTTTCAGTTTGTCTTCTAAAACTGTAAAAACTAATTCAGAACTAATAAACTTTAAACATCCTATCCATCTTTTTGAAGAATTCTTCAGTAGAGTTGTTTATCACAGTTCTCGTTTCTCTTCCAAATGGGGGCAATCTGCAATGCTCCCAGTATGCTAATCCTCCTGCAGTTGTTTCGATAATCCAAAGATAAAATTGGTCTGGGTTGATTTTGTATTGACCAACATTTATGCTAGATTCATCATTTGAAAGGATGAGTTGGATTTTTTGATTAAATTCTTTAACTTTTTTCTCTATACTGTCTGGAAGTTTAAATGGGAGATTCAGTGGACATATTTTTGGGTCTTCAATGTTTGATATGTCTTTTTTTTCTCTGAAAAATTTTTCGAGATTAATTGTTGAAGGCACTAATAAATTATCTAATTCTTCCCAGTATTGATTCTTTGTTACATAATTTAGCTCTTCTCTTTTTTCTCCTCTTGCTAATTTCTGCACTTTGTTTGCCAAGTCTAAAGTTGGAAACACATACTCTCCGCAAGAAACAAAAGCAACACATCTGCGCATATAACTTCCATCAATAATTCAGTGCGATAACGTTTCTATTTCGTGTCCCATCTCATTCTTCAATTTCCTCTTTCTTCTCAGCATCTTCCTTCTTCGGCAATTTGACTAAATTCCTGCACTTAGGATATTTGTCGCAGCCGAGGAACGCTCCGTAGATGCTTTTTCTGAGAATGAGTTTTCCTTCAGTACATTTTGAGCATTTCGTGTTTTCTAATTCAGAATGTACTTCTTTAGTTGGACATTCTTTATTTATGCATGCTTCTTGAGGACGCTTGCCTTTTCTAATCATTTTAACCATAGGATAATTGCATACTTTGCACAATGATTTTCCAACCTCAATAAATCCAGTTGCTGGAAGTTTAAACGTAGTTTTGCAGTCAGGATATTTGTCGCATGCGATGAATCTTCCAAACTTTCCTCTTCTTATTGTGAGGCTTCCTGTTTTGCACGTTGGACACTGGCCGACAGTTTCCATAGCAGCTCGAGTTTCTGTAAGAGTTTTTCTGAGCTCAGTTCCAATCTCTAATTCTTTGTGCTTGAACTCATGCAAAATTTCTTTTAAAATATTTTGAGCTTCTGAAAGCACTTCATCTTTTTTCTTTTTCTTCGCTCTAATATCTTCCATATCTAATTCGAAATGTCTGGTTAATTCTTCATCGATTATTTTCGGGCAGTATTTTTCGAGAATGCCTGTAGTTTGAATTCCTAACTCTGTTGCTTCAAGAGATTCTCCTTTCACATAATTTCTATGGTACAAAGTTTCGACTATTGATGCTCTTGTTGCTTTTGTTCCTAAATTTCTTTTCTCAAGCTCTTTCAAGATTGATGCTTGAGTGTATCTTTTAGGAGGCTGAGTTTCTTTAGCATGCAAAAGTATATTTTTTATTTTTACCAAGTCATTTATTTTTACTTCTGGAAGTTCGACTTCTTCTAATTTTACATAAGGAGCATAAAAAGCATGCCAGCCTTTTGTTATTGTTCTTGTCCCTGACGCTAAGAACGATTCTTTGTTAACGTTTATCTCTGCCTGGACTGTTTCTCTAATAGCAGGGTCGGAGAAAGTTGCCAAAAATCTTTTTACTATGATATCATATATTTTTGCTTGTCTACCTCCTAGTTCTCCTGAGAATCCTGTTGGGTATAATGCTGGATGGGCAGGATCTGATTTTTTTCCATTCGCTGGCTTCAAAGATTTCTTTTTTAGAAGTTCTTTTGCAAGCGCAGAATACTTCTGCTGTTTTTCCAACTGCTTAAGAATATTTGCAAATCCTATTGCAGGAGGCAATTGTTGCGAACTTGTTCTAGGATAGGATATCAATCCTGCAGTATAAAGTTCTTGAGCAAGATCTAAAGTGTCTTTAGGTTTTATTCCAAAGCATCTGTACGACTCAGTTTGAAGAGTTGTTAAGTCGAATGGAGCTGGAGGAAGTTGATTAAATTGATTCTTTTTGACATCACTTATTTTACCTTCTTTTTGTCCTTTTGTATTTTTTATTACACTATCTGCTTTTTGCTGTTCCCAAAATTTATCTTCTTTATGCCACGCTTCAATAGGCTTGTTGTTTGCAGTTCCATTTAATGAAATTTGCCAGAATGGAACTGACTTGAAAACTTTTATTTCTTTTTCTCTGTCAACAATTATTTTTAACGCAGGACCTTGCACTCTTCCTGTGCTGAGAATTTTAAACGCTCCTGCTTTTTGTATTGCCCCCATTAATGCTCTGGAAATATTTATTCCGTAAAAAAAATCAAGGAAGTGTCTTGTTTCTCCTGCTTCTGCCTGCCCCCAATCTAGAGTTGGAGAAACTTTTGCATACGCTTCCACAAGGTCAGGTTTTGTTAATGTGGAGAATTTCATTCTTTTCGCATCATTTCTATTGCAAATATATCTTATTACATTAAGTCCTATAACTTCTCCTTCTACATCATAGTCGCATGCAACTGTAAATGAAGTAGCTTGCTTTGCTAATTTTTTTAATACGTCGTAATATTTTTTTGTGAAATCTGCTTCTTTATTCGTTTCAAAGCTGGGCTTCCATTCAATATCAAATACAGGATAAGAAAATCCCTGCTTGTCTTTTTCTGCAAGTCCAAATAAGTGTCCAACTGCTGAACCAACTAGAATATCTTTTTTATTATGGCTTATTTTATAATAAGGAACTCCTTTAATATTTTCTTTTATTGCTTTTCCGTCGGCTAAAGCTTCAGCTATCTTTTTTGCTGCTGCGGGTTTTTCTGTTATGATTAATTCTTGCTGCATTTTAATTTAAATCATCCAATGGACTTTTAACTTTTTTAATTGATTGCTGTGAAATTGACAAATATATTTGTGTTGTTTTAATGTCGCTGTGCCCTAATAACTTTTGTATTAATCTTAAATCGGTGCCGTTTTCCAACAAATGTGTTGCAAATGAATGTCTTAATGTATGAGGGTGAACATTCTTTTTAATACCTGCTTTTCTCG
>CAYHXI010000127.1:0-3968 GCA_964360565.1 uncultured Methanosarcinales archaeon
TAAACAAATAAGCATGGGCAACAGACCCCGCACTTACCTGGTTTTGTAAGGTACGAATAATTGGTTTTTGGCCTAAGACTTCCGCAAACGTTTGCGGCCGATATTTTCTATAGAATACTGCCATAAATCTAAAAATCCTTTTAAATAATCAGTTTCCCGTACATTTCAACTACACTTAAACAAGTTATCCACAGCATCTTGCCACACCAACTTATATATGATATAATTTGATTGCGGTAAGACCTTTGCTGGTAGTTCCAGATTTTCCCATCCATCGGTTGGCTATAGTCTGGACATTTCTAGCCGGCAGGGCACGCATTTCCCCCATAGGGGGATTTTTTATTGGTTAAAATACAAATCATCGTATCTTACTTTTTCTTTATAAATATCCAGCCATTGTGTGTTAGTTCTTTCATATTTCTGGAAAAATCCCCAACAAAACATATCGCACGCTTGTAGACCTTGGCTTTGGGTGGACATCAAATGCTTAATATACAAAGGGGTCTTTGGGTTTATCCTGGCTTCCAACCCCCTCCTTACATAAGAATTAAAGTTTTCTACTTCAGGTTTTCCTTTGCATTTATCTATTACTAATTGGATACTCTCGCCGTGGTTTTGTTCAAACGGAATTTTTTCTAAAACCAAACGGGCTACGTAATTATAGACTCTTTCCTTTTGTGTTACCAGCTGGTCATAAACTTTTCTTTTATTGATGGTAATTGAGTATAGGCCAAACTTAATACCTTTTAATTTTTCAAAAAAATACTTTTTTACTTCCATATTTGTTCCCGTAGCTTTTAACTCCAAAACCAACCTTTTCCTTTTCTTTCTGGGATTTAACTTGCGGGATAAAACTTTTTTTACCGCTCTGGCTAATTGCCTGTCACTCTCGTAACTGCTCAAAGCAAGTATGGTAATAGTAAAAAATTTTGAGGGTTTTTTATTCACAAAATCAAACCCTAGGTCCCCGCTTTCATCCAAATATAAGTGCCACATATTAAACTCCCTCTATAACCTTAATTTCAGCGTCATTTAAACCATACAACTTATAAACCCCCTGGTCAATTTTCCTATCAATCTGAGCAATTTCTTCTTTCAACTTTTCCGATTCATTGGAATCTTTTATTGATGTTTCAAGCTCTCTATTTAAAGCAAGTATCTTGTCTACCAAAATAATTATTGATTTTTGGGCATCTTCATCTCCAACGCAAATCGGGATTTCTAGAAGTGGCCCTTTGTCGACTTGCAATAAATCACCTAATTGTTTCCCTTTATTTTTCAGCCAAAAATATGTAACTTTAGAGTTAAAAATGCCAGTTAAATATTTTAAGCTTATCCTTTCGCTCTTTATAAAATTTAACGCCCTCGAGCCGTAATATGGACTCTCGGTGAAAAAAAAGCTAGGAAAAAATGTCCTAATACAGCAAACTATTTTTGGTCCGTTTTTAAAAAACTCTTCATTTCTTTCGCGGTGTAAATAAAAATAAGGTTTATCAGGCGTCCCGTATTTTATTTTTGCTTCTTTGAGGATTCCCTCATATGGTTTAAAGTGTTTTTCAATATTTGGATAATCAGACAAGTTCTTTCCTTTAAAATTTTTATCGCTCAAATAAAAAATACTATTTTCGGACTTACCGCTTTTATACTTACCAGAAGCTGTGTAAAATAGTTTCAAAAATATTTGTTCGTTTTTATTAAAATGCTCGGTGTTATTTTCTAAAAAATATTTATCAGGCGCTGCAACAATGCCCTGACCCACCTCTTTATCTGTGAGTTCAAAATTTCTTTTTGATGCCAATTTTTCAAAAATTGACCCCGACTCCAAATTAGCAAAAGTTATATTTTTTCCAATTAAACTATTGGGTTCAATCTCAATTTTTTGCTTCTTTAAAACTATGTCGGAAACTAACTTGCTTTCAAGAATATTTTTATCTTCAACTTTTATATATTCGACAAAATATTTTTCTCTAGGTTTTTGTTTTTCAAAAACATAAATCATTGTTTGAATCCCGGCATCCTGAAAAATTTTATAATCACCAAAGTCAATAAATATTTTCAGTTCCCCTTCTTTTAAAATTTTGTCCCTGAAAATACTAGCCCCAGCATTACTTACCCAGTTATTAGGCGCAATAAAACTCACAATCCCCATGTCTTTTAAAAGATCTATAGAAACACACCCGAACATAGTCCATATGTCCATCTTGCCTTGATAATAAGGACTATTATACAAACCATCAAAAGCTTCTTTGCTAACAAACTCTTTTATATAAGGTGGGTTGCCAATAATACAATCAAATCCGCCTTGTTTAAAGACCTCTGGAAATTGTTCTTGCCAATTAAAAGGTTTTTTGTCGCGGTAATTTTCACCAAAGTATTTTTTTAATTCATCATCACTCCCAGAAATTAAAGAATTACCATTTTTTACATTACTTCCTAAGTTTGGAAGTTTTATTTGCGAGTCACAAACAGCTAAAAGTAAGTTTAAACGGGCTAACTCCACCGCTTGCTCGTCTAAATCCACGCCATAAATATTATTCACTAAAATTTGTACTTTTAAAGCCGGTTCGTTTTTTGCCCCAAACTCTTCATATTTTTTTATAATCTTATCAAATGCTGAAATTAAAAACGATCCGCTTCCGCAAGCAGGGTCAAGTACTTTAATTTTCTGCAAATCGTTTATGCTAACACATTTATCCAAAACCGGCCCCAATGCATTATCAACAATGTACTCAACAACAAATCGGGGGGTATAATAGATACCATGTTCTTTGCGCTTACGATTGTCTTTAGCTAAAGCTAAATCTTTGCCAAACAAATCTTTTTTTGATTGTTCCAATTTGTAACCTAAATATCCTTCATACACCGCTCCTAAAACATCGGCTGGGATGGCAGAAAAATCATATTCAAAATAATCTTTATCCCCGTATAGAATGTCAATAACTTTTTCCGTGGCTCCACTAAACTCTTCCCAAGTTTCAAATGCGTGGGCGGTAAATAAATTGGAATTGTAAATACTGTCTAGATACCTAAATTTTTCAACCATTATTTGATACGGACTTGTATTGCCCGCCTTGCCACTTGCTCTCCATTGGTTCACCATTGGACGCAAAATCGCGGGTTCTATTTTTCTATCTTCCAAAACCCGAATAAACACCAACCTATCTAAAAGTTTTTGCACACCTTCTTCTATTAAAGCCGGTGCCACTTTACTGTTCCATGCAGTAAAGGCATCAATAAGTATTTTTCTGCACTCATTTAAATCCTTTGCGAGTTTGTCCGTAACAGAAACCCTTAGTAATTTTTTCCCTGCTTTTTCCGCTTCTGTATCTATTAAATCCTGCCCAATTGCCTCTTTTGATAACAGCCAAAGCTGGTCAAAACGATTTAAATAATCTTTATGCGCAATTTCAAAATACTTCTTTCCGTGCAAGCTTTTTTCCGGACTTAAGGCGTAAAATACTTTTAAACTTTCAAAGTCTGTTAAAACAGCCCAGGGCACGCCCTTGTTCCAAGAATAACGGATAGCTTGCTTGGCAAACTCTTCACGATTAAGATCAGCGGACAATTTTTTTGCCTCTAAATAAAATTTAATTCGATTGTTTACATAGAAGCCATAATCCACGCGGTCACCTGAAATTTGTTCTTCCAGTGTTATTTCGTGTTTATCGGAAAAATCCCAACCCAAAGCTTGAAATAAAGGCTCAATAAATCCGCGCTTGGTTTCTTCTTCGGTATATTTAGAAATTTTGCCGGAAGCCTTCTCGGCTTCATACTTTTCAACCAGGGTTTTAATTGCTACTTTTGCCTGTTCTTGATTCATATTATAGGTTTAATATATAGCTTATTCTACCATTTTTCCCCAAACAAAAAAAGCCCCCAAATTAAGGGCTTTTTGAGCGTAAACTATTTTTTAAACACAAACAATTTATAACCAATAAAGTTCCAAGCCAACGAGCCAACTGTGGCCA
>CAYHXI010000128.1:0-3955 GCA_964360565.1 uncultured Methanosarcinales archaeon
TGTTTTATTGGTTAAATATAAAAATCAGCTTCTTAAGTTTTTGGATGAAGAGTGAGAATGTCATGCAACCTTTAGAGCTTTCTATTGATGAAATATTATTACGTCAATTTACTTTATTAGACACGGATGCTATTTTTTATCTAATAGATTCTAACAGAGAACATCTCAGCCAGAATGGAGATGATACTGCAGTTAAATATCTGACTCGAGATTCAGTTTTGGAGAGCATAGCAAACCCTAGAAATCCCAGTAAAATACGAATGGGAATTTGGGTTAAATCTAATTTTGCAGGTAGTGTTAACTTACATCCTGATGAAAAAGGAAAAATAGCGGAAATAGGATGTTATTTGGGAGCTCAATTCCAAGGAAAAGGATATGCGACAAGAGCAATAATTCGACTGGCAAGATATGGATTTGAAATTTTAGGGCTCGAACAAATTTTTGCCAAAGTAAATAAAAACAATGATTCAAGTAATGCAGTAGTAAGAAAGTTAGGATTCATTTTATCAGATGAATACAATAAAGAGTTTTATTTCTGGATTAAAGAAAAACAATAGAATAATAAAATAAAAAAAATTACTTTATTCACTCCTTCTCATACTTCCATTCTAAAGAGAGCTTTCCATTTGCTTTGTAATATTTTACTAAGCGATGGATTTTAGATTCTGTAAATTGAAGTCCTCTTAAAGAAGTGTTGTCTTTCTTGTTAATTTCTCTGTGCTTTCTTATTTGAGTTGCTCTTTTCATCAAAGCAGTTAAATCTTCAGGAATTGCAGGAGCTAATTTTTTGTCTTGCATAACTTGGCCAATAGTTTTACCCAGCAATTGTTTAACGCTAGGAACTCCGTAGCTATCCCTTAATAAAAGTCCAATTTGAGCGGATGTTTTAGCTTCTTTAGCTAACTTTACAATCAACATTTCCAGTTCTTTTGTTCCATATGCTAACCATGTTGGTTTCTTAGGACTCAATAATTTTCTACTTCTACTTCGTCCTCTCTTTCTACTGTGCATTTTTGCCATGTTAGTTTCCTCGCTATAATTTTTTATTCTTGGGAGAAAAAGTACAACTTTTGTCTCCAGTACGAACAAGCAAAGTTTTTGACTAAACCGATTCGTCCATTGAACTAAACTGTATTTATTGAGGGTTGTTTATAAAGTTAATGCACCGTAACAGATTTAGCAAGATTTCTTGGTTTGTCTGGGTCGCATCCCCGCTCTAAAGCTAAGTAGTATGCCAGTAATTGTATTGGAATTATTGAAAACAAATCAAAGTTTTCTTTAGGAATTTGAAAGAAATAATCAAAAACATCTGTTCTATATGCAATTCTGTTACTTATATGACCTAAAGACAGAATTGTCTTATTAGATAATTCTGGACAATTAGTAATATTTTCTCCAGAATTATCTGTATTTTCGCAACCGATGCCTATTATTTTTCCTCCTCTGGATTTTATTTCTATTGCGTTGCTGATAATTCTTTCTTTGTTGTCTTCTGAAACCAACACAATTACTGGAGTTTCTTTTTCTATCAACGCTATGGTGCCATGTTTTAATTCTCCGCCAGCGAAACCTTCCGCATGAATATAACTAACTTCTTTTATTTTTAACGCTCCCTCTAACGCAATAGGATGTGATTTTTCTCTCCCTATGACGAAAAAATCTTTTGCACTTGCAAATGTTTTGGCAACATCTTTTGCCAGAGGTTCACTATTTTGAATAATTGTTTTAACTTCGTCAGTTTGGATTGGTGAGTTTAAATCACAAATAAGTTTTAATATATTTAGCTGTGCGGTAAAACTTTTAGTACTAAGAACACATATTTCAGGACCAGAATTCATAGGAATAACTATGTCGCTAAGTCTTGCTAAAGTAGAACCAATAACGTTAACGATAGAAATAATTTTTGCATTATTTTCTTTAGCCGCTTTAACTGCTTCTAAAAGGTCTGCTGTTTCTCCAGATTGCGACAAAGCAATTATGCATGAATCTTTAAAAAAATTCTTCCAGGATTTAAATTCAGAAGCTAAAATTGCTGTGGAATTAATTCCTTTGCTGGCAAAATAATATCTTCCTGCAAGACAAGCATGATAACTAGTGCCACACCCCAACAAAAAAATGTTCTTAGAATTTGATATTACTGAACGCACAGATTCAATCAATTCTTTGCTTTGATTTGAAGCTTTTCTAATAGTTTCAGATTGCTCATTTATTTCTTTAATCATAAAATGAGGATAATTATTTTTAGTTGCTTGCTCTAAAGTCCAGTTTAGTTCTTCAATCTTAAGTGTTTTTGCTCCTGAGCTATTCATAATTGTTAACTCTTTGTCATAAAATCCAAAGTCCCCATCATCAAGATAAATAACTTTGTTTGTTCTTTCTAGAAATGCTGTTGTATCTGAAGCAAAGAAGATTTCATTTTCTGATAATCCTATTATTAATGGAGAACCTTCTCTGGCAAAACAAAAATCTCCATCGATGCTCATGGCAAGAATGGCATAAGTTCCTTTTATTTCTTTGAGCATTTTAACAAATGCAGTTTCAAAATCCTCTCCTATGCGCATAAAATATTCTATCAATTTTGGAATAACTTCGGTGTCTGTTTCGCTGCAAAACTTTATTCCTTTGCTTTCAAGAGTTTTTTTTATTTCCGAATAATTTTCTATTATTCCATTGTGAACCACACTTATGTTTTCATCAGAAGAAACATGAGGATGAGAATTAATTACTGTAACTCCTCCATGAGTTGCCCAGCGAGTGTGAGCAATTCCTATATTTCCTTGAAGTTTGAGAAAATTTACTTTGACATTCACTTCATCTACTTTTCCAACGTCTTTTTCTGTTATGATTTTGTTGTTAGATAAAATACTCATTCCAACAGAGTCATACCCTCGATATTCCAACATTCTTAGGCCATTTAGAAGTATTTCACTCGCGCTGTTCTTGCCTTTATATCCTATTATGCCGCACATTAAATTAAGAAAGGGATTTCCTTTTAAGTGATTTATGGATTAGAGGTCTTTACTAAAACCACAACCTTCCACTCATCCATCCCTTGCATAATGATTCGTTCGTGTTTCTTAACGAATTTGTACTCCTCCCATAGCTTGATTACTTGCTCAGGGATAGTTTTCATTAATAGAACAATTCTTCCTTTTTTGTTAAGCAAATATTCTGCCTGGTAAAATAAATGTTTGTATATCTTATCTATTTTTTTAGAATCTTTTGTTTTAGAGTATTGGAGCGGAAAAGTACATATGATGTCGAGCTCGTTCTTTTTGAATTTTGAATCGAGCCATTCGATGTCTTGCCTACTGAATTCAAGATTTCTAATTCCAGCAATTAGTGCATTCTTTCTTGAAGCTTGAATACTTCTGAAGTTGTCGTCTATTGCATACAAATTGAGCTTCTCTTCTTTTGCTTGAGAATCTATCTTGTTGAACAATTTTTCAAAGTCAAAATCAGCAAACTTTTTCAATAATCTAAATGCGAATTTTTCTTTTCTATAAAAGTGAGGAGATCTTTTTGAAGCATAAAGCGCAGATTCTATTGGAATTGTTCCTTCGCGGCAAAATGGGTCGATAAATATTTCTTTTTTATCATACTCTGCTAACTTCATAAGAGCAAATGCAATGTTGCCTTTTATCGATTGCGAACTTAAAAAGATTCTATAATCTCTTCTTCCTAAATCTTCGCCGCAAAAATCTATGCCTAAATAAAATTCTTTGTCAATAATGTGAAAATAACATGTTGTTTGTGGATTTTTGTAATCGCGGATTGCAGAGCTATTTAAACTGGAAATAATTTTACTTATTTCATTCCCCATTTCAGCGCTGTTGAAAGAATGAACTCCTTCTCTTTCTCCCTGAACTGCAAATCTTTGCCCATCGATAAAATCTTTCAATTCGTAATTGTTAACTCTTTTTTTGAGTTCATCTAATGGAGTTTCTTCAAAACT
>CAYHXI010000129.1:0-3907 GCA_964360565.1 uncultured Methanosarcinales archaeon
AGAAATCGCCAAAAAGGAAAATGCCGGATATATTGCCAACGGCAATAGTGGAATGGGTAATGACCAAATTAGATTTAACATCCCAATAAAAATATTAGCCCCGGAAATCCAACTTATTGAACCTATCAAAGACACCGGTGGCAATCGAGAGAAAGAAAAACAGTATCTTGAAAAAAAAGGATTTTCTATCGATAAAAGTCATAAAAAATATTCCATCAACGTTAATTTAATGGGGATTACCTATTCCGGAAGTGAGATAGACCAGAATTTAGAACCGGACAATAACATTTTTAAATGGGTAACTGGAGAATTAATAAATAAAAATAAATACTTTGATATTGAATTTAAAAAGGGAATTCCGGTGAAGCTGAATGGTAAAACGATGGAAGGTTGGAAGATGTTGGAAATTCTTAATGAAGAAGCCGGAAAATATGGATTTGGTAAGGGCTACTATACAGGTGACTGCATGATCGGGATCAAAGGTCATATAGTTTTTGAAGCGCCGGGAATTCTGTTTTTGATAAAAGCCCACCTTGCTCTTGAACAGTACGTTCTATCAAAACCCCAGATATATTTTGGCGATTTAGTTTCTAAGGAGATGACCGAATATATTTACAACGGTAAGTTTTACGACTCTTATGTTGACGCCCTCAAGGCCTTTGTTAATAAACAGCAAAAAAATGTCACTGGAAAAGTTTTGATGAAACTGGAACATGGTAATGCTTTACCCGTCTCGGTAAAGTCCAAATATTCACTGATCGATCTAAAAATTGCCATGTATGCCCAAAGCAAATCGTGGACTAAAGAAGAAGTCAACGGATTTATCAAACTGTATGGATTACAGTCTGTTATTGTTTCAAAACTAAATAAAAAAGGAGGTGATTTATATGAATAAAATTCAAATAGTCGGAAAACAATTTAAAAATATATCTTTGAAAAAAAAGAAAATTATTACAAAAGAAATCATTAGTTTTCTTAAATTGCATCGAGATCATATGGTGCAGTTTTCTGAGCTTGAACTAATTGATTATATGAATAAGGGATTAACTGTTTTATTAATTACTAATAAGGATGAATTACTTGGTTTTGGAAAACTTTATCCTTGGATTATAAAAAATAAAATAATCGGTTACGAATTTTCGTCATGGATTTCAAAATATCCAAATAACGGAATCGGCAAAAAAATAGTTGAGCTTATTTGTGATTTGCATAAACAACTTAATCCGAATTCTGATCTGTTCGCTATGATTTCAGCAGATAATAATATTCCTATATCTGTATTGAAAAAAATTGGAGCAACAGAAATAACTGCACCCTATTACGTAAAAAATTTATTAAAAGGTAAACCCGAAACTTGTATCAATTTAAAAACAATTACAAATTATTATCAAAAATCTATGAAAAACACAAAAATTTATGGAGGAATCTATACAAAAGGACCCTCAAAAAAAACGGATCAGTTTATTATGGACCCAACTATGACTGTGCTTGAAAATAAGTTAGCCCCATATTATTTATTGGAAACAATTGCCCATAATTTAATGACGGCTAAATGTGGCATTGTCCCAAAAAAAAGTGCTAAGAAAATATTACATGGGCTATTAAATCTTTTAGAAAAAGCTAAGAATGAACAACTTATTGACCCAATAATTGGTGATGTCCATGAAAATGTGGAAAAATTATTAACCGAATCCATTGGTGATGATGCCGGTTGGTTCCATATTGCTCGAAGCCGAAACGATCAATCAGTTGTTGACCAAAAACTATATACAAAAAAATATTTAATAGATATTTTTGAAGAGTTAAACAAGCTGGAAAATATTTTGCTGGAAAAAGCAAATATTTATAAAGATACGGTCATGCCAGGTTTTACCCACATGCGTTCTGCCATGCCATCATCATTTGGATTTTGGTGGCAATCATATTTGGACCAAATTTTAGATTTAAATAAGGTTCTAAAAAGTGTTTTTGAAGTTTATGATAAATGTCCGCTTGGCGGCGGCACTTCTTATGGTGTTAACTGGCTGATTAATCCCAAAATCACAGCTGAAAATTTGGGATTTTCAAAACCTTTAAATAACGGATTAAGCGCTATTAATAATCGAGGTATCGAAGACGCAAATATTATCAGCCAATTGGCAATTTTTTTAACAATCTTATCCAGAATGATGGAAGATTTAATTATTTGGAGTTTACCGGAATTAAATTATGTAGAAATTTCTGAAGAATTTACGACTGGTTCCTCAATTATGCCTCAAAAAATGAACCCTGATATCTGTGAAAAAATAAAAAGCAAAAGCGCTAAACTAATAGCAAATTTAAACCATGTTCTGATAGCTATGAAAGGAACGCCATCAGGATATAATCGAGATTCTGCTGAAAGCAAAATCGCCATTATGGCATCTTTGGACGAAACTTTAAATACGATTTCAATTACTAATGATATGCTTGCGAAAGTGATAGCTAACCCAAAAGCTATGGAAAAAGGAGTCGTCTCTAGTTTGCCAACAAAACTGGCTGATAAATTAGTTGAAGAATACCAAATTCCATTTCGACTTAGTCATAAAATAGTTGGGAAAATAGTTGGTTTAGTAAAAGGTGATCTTGTTAAAATTAATTTCTTATTAATGGAAACGGTTATCAAAGAAATTACTGGGAAAAGCTTTCCGGTAAATCAAAAGTTAATTAATGACACTTTGAATGTTGAAAATGTTTTAGACCAGTACGACTACCAAGGATCTCCCAAACCATACTTTGTTTTTCAAGTGAATAACCTACTTAAAAAAGAAGTTATTCAACTAAGCAAATGGGTAAAGAAAACAAAGAAAAAAAATTTTCAGGCGGAAAAAAACCTTTATCAGGAAGTTAAAAGTTTTATTAAAGACAATTAATTATGAATAAAGTTGTTGATCTTTTTTTAAAACTAGTGCAAATTGATAGCCCTTCAGGCCATGAACAGGGAATGATAGAATATGTCAAAAATTGGTTAGATAAGATTGGTTTAAGCTATCAAGTTGATTCAAAAGGAAACATTTTAGCCAAAAAACCAGGAATAGGTCTACCAATTTTGTTTTGTGTCCACATGGATACCGTTGAACCAGGAAGAACAATAAAACCTGTTGTAGATAATAAAATAGTTAAAAGTTCCGGAAATACAATTTTAGGGGCAGATAACAAAGTAGCAATTGCATCACTTATGGTCGCTGTAGAAGAGTCGCTTAGTCTAAAATCTTTTGAATTGCTATTTACTGTAGATGAAGAAAACGGCAGTGGCCTAAATAAATTTCCTTTTGATTGGGTCAAATCAAAAATCGGTTTTATTTTTGACAGTATTAAACCGATTGGCTCAATTATCTTGAGATCTCCATATATTTGTTTATTTAAAGCAGAGTTTAACGGAAAAGCCAGCCATTCCTCTACTCCTGGTAAAGGAGTAAACGCATTATCATCCGCAATCAATGCTTTAAAGAAAATTAAGTTAGGAAAATTGGATAACGGAGAAACAACTATCAACATCGGTTTAATCAATGGCGGAACCGGAATAAATATTATTCCTGATAAAGTTACTATCAAAGGAGAGATACGAAGTTATCAAAAAAAACTTTTTGATTTTCATCTGAACAAAATCAAATCAATATTCAAAGATTCTAATTTTTCAACAAACGGTTTTGCTCCTGGGTATTACCACAAAAAAACATCTTTGTTAATCAAGAAAGTTGGCAAAATTTTTGATTCATTAAATATTAAGTTTCAATATTATTTGTCTTCAGCCGTTTCTGATGCAAATATTTTGAATTCCAAAGGAATAGAAGTAATCAATCTTGGTGACGGTGTTGAAAACGCTCATATAGTTAATGAGCAGATTAACATAAACGATTTAATTAAATTAAAAAATATTATTTATAAA
>CAYHXI010000130.1:0-3889 GCA_964360565.1 uncultured Methanosarcinales archaeon
ATAAATTTATCATAATTTGCAGTAATGGCATAAAACTATACTTTTCCACTAAATCAAACCAAAATAAAGGACAACAAAGTTGTTTGGCTTATTAAGAAAATTCTTAGCAACTATCAATCAAAAGAAGGGATAAGTATGCCTCTTAGAAATCTTACCAGCCAATTTTTTGCAAATGTTTATCTTAACGAACTTGACCAATTTGTAAAACATGAACTTGGAGCAAAATGCTACATTAGATATGTTGATGATTTTATCATCATTCACAAGAACTCGCGTGAACTCAAAAAGTTCAAATTGAAAATAGACTTATTTTTAAAAGCAAAGCTCAAATTAAACCTGCATCCTCAAAAGTGCAGAATACAGACGATAAAAAAAGGGATTGATTTTCTCGGCTTTAAACATTTTTACTATCACAGAAATCTAAGAAAAAAGTGTGTAAGACATGTTTTGAGAAAACTGGATATATGCAAAATAGAGTTTGACAAACGGGAACGTGATTACGACTCAGTTTATCAAATGTTGCAGGGCTGGACAGCATATGCAAAACAAGCAAATACATACCTACTAAGACAAAGAATAGCACAGTTGCATGATACTTATTTTCCAGGACAGCTTCCTTCGCATGAGATAAACAGAAACAGATGAGTTTCCATTTAGTCCTTAAACATTTAACGTTCAGTAAGAGAGTAAGTACATTCCACTAGAAAATCTTGTAAAACTTAAAACATCTCCTTCTTTCCAACCATGCTCTTTAAGTATTATCTTTGGTATTGTTAATTCGCCCAATTTTTTCATTTTAATTGATTTTTCAAATGCAGTGTATTTCTTCATAGAAAATACATTGATACAAAAGATTATAAATTTTTCTATTCGTCACAGAAATTCCGAATTTCACCATTCTCCTAAACTCCCATCCATTTTTTCTCCAACTTGCTTCTTCACATTTATTGCCACTTGTTTTCCTAGAATTGTATTCAACACTTCTATGCTCGCTTTTTTCACATCTCCTAAATCTTTTATTCCTGCTTTGAACATTTTTCGCGCTCTTACTCGTCCAACTCCATCTAATCTCAGCAAAGTTAGCAGTTCTTCTTTAACGCCATATTTCAATCTATATCTTGCTTTAGAGATTTCTTTCAAGAGCGGTTGTAATTGATTTATTCTTGCGAATTCATAGCAGGAGTACAAAAGCCAATCTGCATTTTCTATTTTGTTGTGTAATTCTCCTGGGCGCACGTCGTATTTTTCCAGCAAATATTCTTCGTCGTTTTCTTCCATCCAATCATTAAGCATCAATGCAGTTTTAAGTGCATTCAGCCAGTCTTCATATTCTGATTCAAACATGCTCGGCTGCAAATCTATCATTTCCCCCTCTAATTTATTCGCTTCTTCAAGTATTAAATTGTATTCTTTTGTTTTTACATTCAATAAAGGTCTCATTTCTAAAGTGTTGCAGACTGCATGTACTAATGCAATAGAACGTAAATTACTCATTGCTCCTGCACGTTTTACTGAAACAATTAATTTATCTGCAGTTAATGGGTCAACATAAAGCTCAGCCACTCTTTTTCCAATATATGTTGCTTCGTATTTATCCTCTTTAGGATTTATGAATTCCCATTTTGTCAACAAATTAATCATTTTTTCTATTTTATCAAATAGTTCTCCTAAATCTTTGTATTGGTGCGCCCAAAAAGTTTTTGAAAAAAACGCTTCAATTTGTTCTTTGCTTTGCACTATTTTTGAAGAAATTAGAGATAATATATACGTTCGAAGTACTGGTTCAACTGATAGTTTTGAATAAATTGCTTCAGGCTCTCCTAGAATATAATTTTCGTGGGCGAAATCTTTCTCTCCTTGAGATGAAGAAACTATTATTGCTTCTCCTCTGTCGTCGAACTTCGGTCTTCCAGCCCGTCCCGCCATTTGAAGATATTCTAGCACAGGAATATAATCCATTCCTTTTCGTTCTGAGTATCTTTTGACGTCTCTAATTATTGACCTGAATGCTGGAAGGTCTATCCCCATAGAAAGAGTTGGTGTGCAGCATATTATTTTTATCGTTCCTTTTCTAAAATTATCCTCGATTAACTCTCTTTGTTTAGATGCTAATCCTGAGTGGTGGAACGCTATTCCTTTTTTCACGCACATTGCTAATCGTTCACATTGTCTCGTTGATTTCGATAAAACATTTACAATTCTTTCAGCAAGTTCTAAATGTTCGCTGTTTTGAGAATTTATTTTTTTGCTAATATCTTCTGCAACTTTTTCTGCGCTTCTTTTTGCATTTACGAATACTAATGCTTGTTTTTTGTTTTCTAATGTATGAAGAACTAAGTTTACTACAGGTTCTGATGTTTTTTCTGGAATTAGAAGTTCGGTCATAAAAAACAGTTATTCTTCCTCATTATCAACTACCTACTACGCACTACTAACTAAAAAATGAGCCCAGTGAGATTCGAACTCACGACCTCTGCCTTATCAGAGCAGCGCTCTACCAGGCTGAGCTATGGGCTCTAATCAATTATCAGTTGGTAGTTATTGGTTGTTGTGGGTATTGATTTAAAAAGTTTTATAAATTTAAGGGTTATTTAACATCAATTAATGAAAAGAAGATTGAATACGTTATTATTGGTATTGTTCTTGCTGTTACTGCTAGGCTGCGTTAAAGTAGATATGTCCTCTAAAATTAATTTGACAAAAACAAACACATCATATGATTATTCTCAGAAAAGTGAAATTAATCAGCCTATTAATTTAACTTCAAAAAATGTTACAATTCAGAGTGATGTCAGTTTAACTAATTCATCACTTAATATCTCATTAAATCAGAGTATTTCATCAAACTTAACTAACACAACAGTATTTGAAGTTAACAAATCTGAAATTAAAACTTCTTCAAACTTCGAAATCTTTTTCCCTAGAGGAGATTACAAAGCTAAAGGGGACCTTGTTGCAATTAGTTTGAAGTTAATCAATTTCAGTATAGGAAATTTAGGAGATGTTGAAAAGCCCAATGTTGGTTTGTTTAAGTATAGCGTGGATAATCAAGATGGATTCAAAATATCGGACAAAGCGACTTTCACAGTTTCTAATTTGTCGAAAGGAAAACGCACGCTCACTATTGAAATGATTGGCACAAACATGACTCCACTAGGAGTTAAGAAATCTATTTCTTTTGAAGCTCAATCAGTTACTGAAGGATATTAAGTTTCAAAACTATTCATTATTTTATTTGCAATTTCTTTAAAAGCTTCAAAATCTTTTTTTTCAGCAGCGTATGTTATTATGAACAATTTGTTTTCAGAGATAATATATCTTTGTGATGTTTTCATTTCAATTTTTTTGCCGCTTTTAAGAACAGGAAATTCATATGTTGCTTCATAAGCTTCCAACCCTCTGAAATAAAATTTCTTTTTGTCTATATTTTGCGTTCTTTTTTCCACTTCTTTTACAAGATCTTCTATGCTTCCTTTTTTAATTTCTAAAATTTTTACTCCAATTCCTGCATCAATCTCGTTTTTTGTTTTTGGAGCGTAAAATCCAACATCATTGTTTTCAGGATATTTCACCAACCAATTGTAAGGGTATGTTATTTTCCATCCTTCTTCTCCAGAAAATGTTGCGTATTTGCCTTCCAACTCAGGAAATCCTTCTTGAGGAGCTGTTTTGCAGCCTACTAAAAATAGAACAATAGCTAGCAACATTATTGTCTTTATCATCTCTTTTTTATGAATAAAGATGTAAATGTTTATATATTTATATTCTTTCCTAATAGAAATGTTCAAAAAAGAGGCTTTAACATTATTATTTGTATCTTTATTCGCTTTAGCTTCTTTAGGTTTTGTTTTTTATTCTGAAACTTCAATAACTGGTGCAATTACAGGAT
>CAYHXI010000131.1:0-3778 GCA_964360565.1 uncultured Methanosarcinales archaeon
AGAAGTCTTTGAATTTTTCGAAATCTAAATCATTTTTTTTGAAAAATAATTCTGAAAAATCATTCATCGCTTTGAAAGCATCATGCACAAAAGTAGTTTGGTATTCTTCAGTCAGCGCAGGAAAAGTCCCTCCCATCACAATAAGTTCAACTTTATTGGGGTTTTGTCCAATAACTAAATAATGCTCTAATCTGTTAAAGACTTGCAGATAAGGGTCGTAATGATTTCTTATTGCCCTCATTGTTGTCGGTTCGTGGCCAGTGTAACTTTGAGGAACGTCCCCGAAAAAACTGTTTGGTCCTCCAGGACAAAATGTGCAACGGCCGTGAGGACAAGCAAATGGAGCAGTCATTATAGCAACAGGAGCAACTCCTGAAATTGTTCTAGTTGGTTTAGAAAGAAGTTTTGATTTGAATAACGATAGCTCTTCTTTTTTGACGTGTGTTAGAAGTTCTATGTTTGTTGGAGAATTCGAAAGCGAATATTTTGTGCCAATTTCTTTTTTTAGTTTGCTTAATTTTTCTGCTGTGAGAGAGTCAATTAGTCTTATTTCTTCTAATAATTCTTGAATTGCTTGGTCTCTCGATGCTAAACTAACAACTTGTTGTGACATGTATGCTGGAGAATATATGATTGTTTTTAAGGTTGTTGGAAGAAATCTAACTTAGTAACTATTTCTTCTTTTGATGGCAAATATTTTGACAATTGTTTAGGCAACTCAGAAGTCATTTTATAGGTTGCAACTCCTATTGTCTTTTTTGTTTCTTTCAAAGCATATTCTACGACAGTTCTATTCTTGTTTTTACAAATAATTATGCCTATAGAAGCGTTTTCGTCTTCTAACTTAACTTTATCATCCAGTAAAGAAAGATAAAACTGCATCTTACCAGCAAATTCAGGCATGAATTCTCCCACTTTTATTTCTAGAGCCACTAAACATTTCAGTTTCCGGTGGTAGAGAAGTAAATCTATGAAATATTCTTTATCTTCAATTTCTAGTCTATACTGATTTCCAATATAACAAAAATTTCCTCCCATTTCAGCTAGAAATTTGCGAACTCTCTCCATTAAGGCCGATTCTAGTTCTTTCTCAGAGTGTTCCTCACCAAGTTCAAGAAAATCAAAAATATATTCGTCTTTTACTGCCAACTTAGCTTGATTTTGATATTTTACGGGAACTGTTTTATCAAAATTAGTTTGGTTTAGCAAGTATTTTTCATAAGATTTATTTTCAATCTGATGAATCAGAACATTTTTTGTCCAGCCAAACTTTTTAGTCATTTGGATATAAAATTGTCTTTCTAAATCTTCTTCACATTTTTCCAGTATTATTACGTTTTTGGTCCAGCTTATTTCTCGCACCAATGGTGCGAGTTTTTCATTCTCTTTATAGCGGAGGTAAAAAGTCCTCATTCTCCACAAATTCGCTGATGAAAAACCTTTAATTCCCAGATATTCTCTCTGCAAATCTTTAGCTAAAGTTTCAACAATTGATTTACCCCAACTATGTTTTTCTTGTTGTTCTACAAGCTTTTTGCCAATATCCCAATAGAGTGCAATAAGTTCTTTATTTACTGCTTTTAGTGCAGAATACTGAGCGTCTCTTATTCTCTGTTTTACTTCTAATAGAAACTCTGCATAATTTTTCTGATTTGAAATTGTTCTCATATTCAGCTTTTCAAATCAGAACTTCTTATTATGCCTTTCGGCCGTAGATGTCCAGTGACATGTATACTGGAGAATATAGGATGGTTTGAAGAATTAAATAGTTTGTTTTATATTCCCTCTTTTGTTGTTTCTCCAATCACTTCGTAGAAAACTCTAACAGTCTTATAAAAATCAGGTAAATTTAAATCAGAGGGAAGAGTTTTTGAAAGTGTAACGTGAAGACATAAATCATCTAAAGATTCTCCTTTCTTTAATCGAAATGATTGTCCTGAATTTTTGAGTTCTTTAAGAGAAACAACTCCAGTACCTGTAATATAAGAATTGTAAGGAATAACAAAATATTCCTTTTCAAAAGATTCACGAATATCTTCAAGTTTTCTTTCAGATAAACTCATTTTTTCTGGTAAGCCTTGAATTCTTTTTTGAATGTCTGTTGAAATCCTTCATAAATGTCTTGCGTCCATTCTTTGCCCGCACGCATTTCTTCAACTAAATCTTTCATGTTGTAACCTTGTCCGCCTTTGGTTGTTCCATCAGGCACGCCAAAAAGGGACAGATCATTACCTATTTTACTTCCAACATCACTTAACAAAAATTCCAAAAATTTTTCATCAGGTTTCCAATTACTCATTTTGTTCCCTCCAAAATATCTTAAATAGTGATTTTTCTACTTCTTCGCCGTTGCTGGAGCCCCACCCGCTGGAGCTGAGCCAGGAGCTGCAGCTGCTGCTTCGACAGGAAGTAGTTCTTCTATGATTCCTGCTGGAACTTTTAATTCTACTAATCTTGCTTTTATTGTTCCTCTTGGTTTGCCAGCCATCTCTGCAATAATCTTCTGAGCAAGAGCTGTGAACTCTGATTTTCTCTTCTCGATATCTTGCTGTAATCTTTGCTTCTCTGCTTCTATTGTTTTCATTTCTTCAGCAGTTAGTTCTGTTTTTTGAGAAAGTATTTCTTGTTTAAATGCTCCATTTCGAATATCAACAATTATATCTTTTGCTGGCTTTCCTTCAACCATTACACCCATGCTGTTGCAGGTTCCTAGAATTTCGTTGACTTTTGCAAAATAAGTTTTGCCTAACAAAGCATCTTCCTTCATTTTAGAAATTTTGATAACCTGTTCAATATAAATATTTGCGACTTTATCTGCCAAAGGATTTCCGCTTCCTTTTTCTATTCCTGCTTCTTTTTTTACTAAAGCAGAAACTGGAGGAGTACCAACAGTAATTGTGAAAGATTTGTCGTCTAAATCTACAACAATTTTAACTGGAACTTGCATTCCTTTAAAATCTGCAGTTTTTTTGTTTATCTCAGAAACTACTTGACCTACATTTACTTTCAATGCTCCTAGAGCTGGACCTATTGGAGGACCTGCACTTGCTTTTCCTCCTTCAACCAATGCATCAACAGTCTGAGTGTTTCCCATTTTCTTTAATAAAGAAAAATACCTAAAAATTCGCTACCGGTATTTTTCTAATTCCCAATTGAGTCACGCATCGCAACAGAGTTGCGGAATATTAGACTCAATAGGGAATAAACTTCGAGTTGTTTATAAATTTATTCAAACTGAAATTATTTGAACATTTTAATCAGTATCAGTATCTTCATGCTTTAAAGTTTCTTCACTTTCTCGTCTGATTACTTTAACTGAGTCAAGATTAACTGTTATTGGAATTGGAACTGCAGCTCCGAGTAATTCGACGACAACTTTTTCTTTAGTTTGGTCTACTCTTGTAATTTTCGCCTGCTCTCTCTTGTAAGGTCCAGATATAATTTCAACAATGTCATTCTTTCTAATATCAACTTCTTTCTTAGTCTGTTCAAGCATGTGTTCAATTTCTCTGTAGTCAATTTCTTTAGGAAGAATACCTCTGGCATAAGGAACATTAAAAGCAGCCTGTTCTGCACTCTGCTGATCTTCTGCTTCCATGAAAATGTATCCTCTCATTCCATGAGGTTTTACTATTGCGTAAACTGGCAAATTTTTCTTTTTTATATTGCTAGAAATAAAATCCATAACTTGGTCTTCTCTATTTGCTGTCGTTCTTAAAGCAAAAATGTGAGTAGATAATGTTCTTTGAGCTTCAGATTTTTTCTCTTCTTTCTTTAT
>CAYHXI010000132.1:0-3769 GCA_964360565.1 uncultured Methanosarcinales archaeon
AAAATGAAAGAACATAATATTTATTTTGTCGTGTCCGTTCTAGTTTTGCTTTCTTTTGTTTCTTTTTCAGTATTTGTTTTCCTGCAAAACCCTCAACCAACCATATCTGGTATGATTACTGGAACTACAAATTTTACCTTAACTTCCACAGTTTCGATTGTTTTTAGAAACAACTCGATTGATTTTGGCGCAGGAACTATAAATGATACTTCTTCAGGAACTGATAATTGTACCATGGACACAACGGGAGGTAGAACTAATGCTTCTTGTGCTACATTTGTTCAGCAAGGAACTGGCTTTAAAGTAGAAAATAATGGAAATATTAACGCCACTCTCTCCGCGAGTTTTGATAAAGCTGCAATAGCTTTTTTAGGAAGCTCAGGAGATACCACTCCTGTTTTCACAATGAAAGTTTCCAGCTCAGAAACTAATTCTTGTATAAATCTTAATGGAACTTTTAATCCTGGCTTTGCTAACGTTCCAACAGCTGCAACAGTTGTTTGCAACACGACCACTTTTGATTTTGCAGATGCAAGAGATTTATTTTTAATAGATATAAACATTAGTCTTCCAGAAGATACTCCTGGTGGAGCTAAGACTACTACATTAACTGTTACTGCTGCAAATCCATAAAATAGTTATTAGTATTTCGTTATTCGTGTGTCGTGCAAATATTTATTTACGACTAACGACTTACTAACAACGACTAACCACTAAAACTCTCCCAAGTTCATCTGATTAACACTTTGCACTAATTTTTTATAAGGCGCCCAGCTATGCCTGAACAATTCAGGATGTTTGTTCCAATTTTTATCAAGAAAATCTTTTGTTTTAGGATCTGCCATGTATCCTGAGCCGAAGTCAACATTATACTTTTTCTTTATCTTTTCAACCTCAATATCTCTTGTCACTTTTGCAATGATTGAGCTTGCAGAAACTATTGGAAAGTCAACGTCTGCATGATGCGCGCAAGAAATTTGTGTTTTAACTTTTAATAAATTTTGAAGATATTTGGTATACGCAGGAATATTTGTACTCGGACAATCTATTATTGCTTTATCTGCGTTAAGTTCATTCAATATTTTTGCAGTGGTTTGTGCTTCCAGCCAGTTAAGATTGCTGTTTTCACTTTCAACTGCAGAATCAACATCTGAAGGAGATAAAAGCACTATTTTATGAGATTTAGCTATTTTCAATATTTTATCAAACATACTCTCTCTTTGTTTTGCAGTTAATTGTTTGCTGTCTTTAACTCCCAATTCTTTTAGTTTAATCTCATCTTCTTCAGAAACTACCAGTCCGCACATTACTAAAGGTCCCATTATCGGTCCTCTTCCTGCTTCTTCCATACCACAAATTAGTGTCATACAATACACATAATTATAAAAGATTTAAATAGTTATGCAGACTTTAGTATGTGGTTAGTGGCGGGTAGTCGGTAGTGATTCGAAGTTGACTGGTTAATTAGTAACCACAAACTACAGACTACTGACCACAGACTAATATGGGGGTGAACATTTGCCAATAGATATAAGCACAAGTTTGAAGTATTACAAACAGACAGAAGTACAAGAAGCAATAGTTAAAAACGCAGAAGGTAAAGAAATAGGAGTTCTTTTCCAAGGCCAGTTCTTCGGCAAACGTCCAGAAACTTTGAAATATCCTAAAGATGTTTTAGAGTTTGCGAAAAATGGCGCCAGTAGTTTTCATTGCAGTGAAGAAACTTGGAATAATCCTCTACAGTTGAATTCCAATCTAAAACGAACTGAGCTTGACGATTTAAGAAGCGGATGGGATTTAATAATTGATATTGATTCTAAAATTTTAGATTACTCTAAAATTGCAGCAGACTTGGTTGTTCAAGCGCTGAGGTATTATGATATTGACTCACTCTCTACAAAATTTTCAGGTAATCACGGATTCCATTTGGCAGTTCCTTTTGAAGCGTTTCCAGAAACTGTCAACGAACAAAAAGTTAAAAATCTTTTTCCTGAGGGACCTAGAAGAATAGCTGCCCATCTTAAAAGAATGATTCTTCCTTTTTTAACTAAAACTCTGTTAGATAAAGAAAGCATTGATGAAATAATGAAAAAGACGGGGCAGAAGAAAGAGGAAATTATTGTCAAAGGCAAATTTGACCCTTTTTCATTTGTTGGAATAGATACCATTCTTATCTCCAGCAGACATTTATTCAGGATGCCTTATTCTTTGAATGAAAAAAGCGGCTTGGTGAGTGTTCCAATAAAGCCAGAGAGAATTTTAGAATTTAACAAAGACGAAGAAGCAGACCCAAAAAATGTTTCTTTTGAAAGAAATTTTATGAATCGAGAGCTGGCAAAGCCTGGTGAAGCTAGAAAATTGTTCATTCAAGCTTTTGATGAAACTGTTGAAGTTGAGCCTATAGTAAAAAACGAAATTAAAGAATTTGTTGGAAGCGTAACCGCAGTTCCTGAGCAATACTTCCCTCCCTGTATAAAACTTATTTTGCAGGGTTTAAAAGATGGCAAAAAGAGAAGTGTTTTCACGCTTACTAATTTTTTGACTTGTAATGGTTGGGGTTATGAAGATATCCAAAAATTAATGACTGATTGGAATAAAAAGAATCCTGAGCCTTTGAGGGATGTTATAATTAAAGGGCATTTGAATTATCACAAAAAACAGAATAAGAAAATTTTGCCTCCGAATTGTTCAAATAAAGCATACTATGCTGAGCTGGGTATTTGTCAGCCAGATTCTTTTTGTCAAAAAATTACTAATCCTGCTAATTATTCTCTATTGAAGCAAAAGATAGTTAGCGAAAACAAACCAGTTAGAAAAAGAAAAATAGACAAGAAAGAGACTATTGAAAAGAAAGAAAATGTTGAAAATACAAATTAAATTATTACTACTTCTTTTCTATTGCACTACTTGCTTCTTTTATTTTTCTAATCATGAATATTAAAAAGAGTATTATGAATAAAAATGAAGCTCCAATTAAAATTATTGCATTTCTAGAAAGGCTTCCATATTTTACTAATATATCTTCTTTTATTGCAGAGATATCTATAAAGTTGGAAACATCAAAATTTGTCCCAGAAAAATATCCTGTTAATGAATTTTTGCCCTTTTCAAATATGCTATTAATTTTTTCAGATGTGTTTTTGCTTTGAAGAGAAGTTATTATTTTTGCAAATGTTTCACTTGTGATATTTTGTCCAGAAATATTTGTAGTCTCTGTTTTTACAACAATTTTAGGCGTTTCTCCAGATGGTATAGATTCTTCGGAGAATGTTGTTATTTTTACAATGATAGTATTATCATTCTTGATTTCTTGCAGCTCTACTGCTGTCTCATACATTCCATTGTTGTTTAAATCGAATTTATTCGTTTCATTTAACTTAAAAAGTCCTGTTATGGGGGTGCTTTGCAGGGTTAAAACAGCTTCTTGTTTTTCAAGATTAATAGAATTTACTGTGATGTGATGCTGGGAAGAATCATATAGCTTGAATGGAAACCTCACAATCTCTCCGTCTTTTAATTTACTCAACGCGATTCTTCTTGAAACTCCTGGCTGAAAAGTAGCTCCAGAATTTATTAGTTCATCCGGAACATCTAAACTTCCTCCTATGCTCGGGTCGATTTCTTTTTTAGCGCCAGATGATCCAACAATAGACTCTCCTCCTTCACTTGCAGAATAAGTTGAAAAACTTGTTACATTAAATGTCAGTGTTCCTCCAGAATAGCTTTCTTTAGTGCAGATGCTTGTTGGACATGAAGCATTATCTCTTAA
>CAYHXI010000133.1:0-3740 GCA_964360565.1 uncultured Methanosarcinales archaeon
GGATTTTTAAAGAGAAAACTCCATGAGAAGGTTAACTGAATTCGGGACTATACAAACCTTCGGATTCACCGAAAACATTAAAAACCGAACCAACATTTCTCATTTCATGACCAGCTTAGACGAATTAAAACAAAAAGTTCTTGAAGTAGATTTGAGTGTTAATAATCCGAAAGTGCAAAGTATAATAGAACTGGAGATTAAGGATTTAGTTAGAGACTACGAAATACAAGAAACAGCAAGAAAAGAAAGAAATCCTAATTTTCCAAAATATATCCCTGACAAAATAAATTTTGGAGAAAGAACATATACTCCTCAGCAAGCATTAGAAAATGTTAAAGCAAGGAACGAAGATGGAATGTATATTCTGAGCAAGGTTGGTGAGAAAGCCACAAACTTTCCAAAATCATATATATCAATTGGAGGAATCCAGAGAAATCTAGTTGAAATAATCACAGAAAAAAATGCAGATACTGCGGCAATACAATGTATATGTGGTAAACATAAAATAACACGCAGAGGTATGCTTCAAGGATTTGTTGATTTCAATCCAGATGTAGGAAATTTTGCAGATATACTATACGGAATCGCATTAAGAAGTTTCTACATAGAACCAATTATCAATAAAACAAAGTTGCAAATTCCTCCTCAACCGCAAAAAGGTTTGTTTGAGAGAATAAAGAATTATTTGTTTAAGTGAATATTTAATTCACACATCAATAACCAACTTATTCTTACTCAATAAACCAAGCTCTACTTGGTCTCCTTTATCCAGCTCTAGAACATCGCTTACTTCTTTAGGAATTCTTAAAATTAAATTACTTTTAGATTTTCCAAGAGTCAAATTATATCTTTCTTTTTTTAATTTATTTATTAGCAGAATTTTTTCAGCTTTTACGGGGTTGTAATATGTTTCTCCGCAAGAGCAAACCCAGCCATCTATATCAAACTGATTAAATTTTAAATTTTGTTTATACTCTGCAATTTTTCCGCAAGCACATTTCATTCCTTTCATTTTATGCCAAAACATCCTACGTGAGTTATTAGATAAACTTCTTCGTTGTAAAAATAATTGAATGATTTTACAATGACAATATTAAATGTTTTATTTCTCTTGTTAAACCATTTTTCTTCACAATCTTCTGCTCTTTTTCTTGGAGCAGCATAACCTTCTTCCAACATGATTTTGCAATCATAAAGCATTAATCCGAGATAATTCATCTCAGACATTGCACTCTTTGATGGTATGAGCTTAAGTCCTTTATATCTTATATCAAACGGATGTTCATAACCATTGTTATTGGGGGTTGTCATAGTATAAAAACCTTTCTGAAGTATTTTTCAAAATTTGATTTATATGTCTTTACTAAGAAATTCCGCAAGATTTCCGGCAAAAGCGTGAATCTTCCGGTTTCAGCCGGAAAAAAGTAAGAAAAAGAGCGCATTTTGAATGTTTTTTTCGGATTTGCCGGAAAATAGTATGTTTCTAAAACAGTATGTATTGAAAACATACTGATAGTGATTTTTATTTGATAGCACAAATAGAATGCAAAATTCAACTAATCTAAAAACCTGCACTTTAGTGATTCAATTCCCTAAATTAGCAGTAAAAAAGGAATTTTATTCCTTAAATTACAAAAAATGAATTAAATTGTTTGAATAGAATTATTCCTTTCTAACACCAAATACAAAATAAGTTTTATATCTTCCCAAAGGATTAAGTTTTCCATATAGTATGGCTTCCTCAGGCAAATCATAAGTCTCGTGCATTTTTAATATCACTAAACCGTTTTTCTTTGTTATTCGAACATATTTTTCAAGATGCTTCCTGCTCATCAAGAAATCAAGGTTGCAGAATGTAGAATCAAAACTATCGTCGGCAAAAGGAGGTTCTATTGCCTTCCCGATTACTTTAATCCCTTCACCTAAACCTGAAAAATAAGTGCACCCATTGCCATGACCTATTTTTTGCTTCAATTCTTCGCTAAAGTAATTTTCAATAGACAAATGAACCACTTTTTCAATTCCTAAAACATCTTTTGGAAGAGTGTCAGAACCGCTTGCAACATAAAATAATTTTCCAAGATTATATTTCTGGCTAAGATGAATGAAATCATTATATTCAGTTTCTTTCATTAAAATCCAAGATAAAATAAACTCATTAGTAGCATTAGGACCTTTAACTTTTTCATTAACTTTCACACCCATTGCTTTAATAAAAGTAAAAATATCTTCTCGCATGACTTCATCTCTTCCAAGATTCCTTTTAACCTATCTTTTGCACACATTATAACGCTGACATATTAAGTCAACATCTGTGGAGTTTCTCAATTCTCCAGTGAAAAGAGATATTTTTCTTTCCAAAGTTAACTTTTTCTTATGTTTCATTTTTTCACCAATTCAGCTCTAGAATACATTTTAATTTCATTCGCATGATAACAAGCCACCAAACTCGCGTATCCTGCTAAATCAACTGCAAATTGGCCGTATTGAAAATAGTCTCTTTCAATAGATTGATGACTTTCCCACAAAAAAGAACCTAATGCACATTGCAGTACAGATACAGAGACATTATATTTTGCTCTCAGTGTTTGTCTAAATAAAGTAGGAACTGAAAATGCAGTGATAAAATGCTCAACATATGCTCTTGCTTCATGACTTCCTAAAACTTCTGCAACTTCATTAGGACAATACGTTCTAGATAAAAATGCAATTCCTAATCCTACCACGCTTAAGTCAGCGAGATTGTCTTCAATGGTCATTTTATAGAATACTCCCAACCTTCTAAATCAATTAAATATATTTTATTTTGCACTGAACTCCATATTGCATTGGCAAAATTAGTATCTCCGGGTTTAAAGTCTAATGCTTTCGCTTTATCTAATTCTGCATACATTAAAGTTGTAATATCTGAAATAGCGCAGCTTCCTTTCTTAATTAAAATTTCAGACAAAGGCTCCCCAGGTACATATTCCATCACAAATCCAGGAAGATTAAAAGAGGGATTCCTTATTTCTACTTCAAATATTCCCTCTGGCTTTGGAACACTGAGATTTAAATCGTATGCAATCTTTTGCAATTCAAATCCTTTAATTAGTTTTCTAAAACAAAAATCTCGCAATAGCGCATCATACATATTCCAACCAATTAATTGCCCTGGAAACTTAACTACGTGTGTTTCTGAAATTCTTAAAACTCTATCATAACTTTCATTCACCCTAGGAGTTTCTTTCCACTGAACTGGCCATCTGCCTTGCACTATGTCTTCTAAACTTTGATCAGAACTCATTTTCTCACCTCGCAATACTGAAAATCTATCAAGTAAATCTTTCTTTTTTCAGGATTCCAAATTGCGTTTAAATCATTATCTGCATCACAATTATAAAATCCTAGTTCTTTTAATTTTTTTATTTCTATATCTCTTTGTAATTCCGCTTCAGCATATTCCTTGTCTCCTTTCAATTCACTTAAAGTTTGTCCAGGAATATATTCCATCACTAAACCTGGAATATTCACACTGCGATAGTTTTCTCTCAGGATAACTTCATAAATTCCTTCTGGCTTTGGAACAGATAAACCTAAATTAAATGCTAAAAGATGTGTTTCAAATTCTTCGCATATTTTTTGTAAATATTCCAAACAGTCATCTTCACTCGATTTATACCACTGAAAAATATCACCCCAATCACAAATCTGTGGAAATTTCACCACATGAGTTTCAGAAATACGTCTAACTCTATTAT
>CAYHXI010000134.1:0-3695 GCA_964360565.1 uncultured Methanosarcinales archaeon
ATTATTAGTCCATCTGCTTGTGCAGCAATTGCCATCTTTGCGTAAGGAGCAACAAGATTTCTTTTTCCTGCAGCATGAGATGGGTCAACTACTATTGGCAGATGAGTTAACTGTCTTAACACTGGCAGCGAACCGATGTCGTATGTGTATCGAGTTGAGCTGTCGAAAGTTCTTATTCCTCTCAAACACAAAATAACATTCTCGTTTCCGTGATGCATTATTCTATCTGCTGCGTACAAAAATTCTTCTATAGTTGCTCCAAATCCCCTTTTTAGCAACACTGGCTTGTAATGTCTGCCTAATTCGTTGAGCAATGCTTCGTTGTCCATATTTTTTGAACCCACTTGAAACATATCTGCTTTTTCGCCTATTAATTCAACATCTCTTGTATCAACCACTTCTGTGACGAAAGGAAGTCCAGTTAGTTCCCTCGCTCTAATTAATAATTCTAATCCTTTTTCTTTTAAGCCGTCGAAAGTTTTCACATCTTTTCTGGGCTTCCAAGCTCCGCCTCTTAATATTTTAGCACCTGCATTCTTTACTTCATTTGCAAGTCTGAGTATTTGTTCTTCGCTTTCTACTGCACAAGGCCCAGCTATGAAAACTAAAGGATTTTCTCCTCCGATGCTTACGTCTCCAACTTTAATTATACTTCTATTTGGTTGGTATTCTAAACTTGCGTGTTTATATGGAACTCCGCTTAATTTTTTGACATCTGTGACTCCATCGAATTTTTCAAATTCTCTAGGGTCTAAAGAAGAGCAATCTCCTTTTATGCCGATTAAAGGAGCGTATTCTTCATCATTGTACATTCTTCTAACATCACATTCAAAACCGAGTGATTTAATTTCTTCTAAAATTCTCACAAATTGTTCCTTTGTTGCATTTTTTCTTAGTTTTATTATCATTTTGTTCCTCCTGCTTTTCAGCTCCTCCTCACTAACAAAAATGTTGTCAAATTATCTTTAATATCTTGCAAATCTTCATCTATGATTTCTAGTCCGTATTTTTGACTTAATGTTTTTGGACCCAATATTGCGATATTTTTTGGAAGCTTATTCTTTGATAAAAAGAATGCGGCCCTTGCAGTATCAACTAAATCTCCTTCGCCGCTTTTCTGCTCGAGAGCAGGATGTTTTTCACTTAATGTTTTTTTACATTGTCTGAAATTTTGTGGATGCGCCATTATTGTAGTTATTTGTTCTGTTTCTACATCTTTTCTTTTCATCAAAAAATGCCTGATTAAAATTTGCAGTTCTTCAACTATTTTGAATTTGTAGTTAGCCATAGCATGAAAAGATTCATGGACTATTCCTCCCGCGGCATTTTGAATGGCAAACAATCCGTAATCGATATTTCCTTCGTGGAGAGCTTTCAGAACTTTTTCTGAGGTGTACAAATACTTTAGTTTGTAATTTCTTATTTTGTTCTTTTGTATAAATTCAATAATAGCTTCCTCATTAAAACTTCCTCTACCTCCTTGGATTCCGTAAGTTACAAATTTTGAATTCGTTTGTTTCGGAAGCAGTTTGTTGTATAATTTATCGTATGCTTGTCCTAATTTAATTCTCATTGATTTTGTGTGTGAGTTAAAGTGCTGTAAATCATTAAACAATTGCCAAGTATCATTGCACGTTTGCTCTTTGACCTGCAAAAGTTTTTTTGCTCCTGCAGAACTTATCGGAGTTTCTTTGAAATTTAGTTCTTCCAGTAATCTTCCTATAAAATGTGTTAATCCTTGAGTGTTTGCTGCAAGTTTGTCGTGTATATTTGGTGGAAGTTCTACCACGTTTAATTTTTTGCTTTTGAAGTAATTTTTCCAGAATTTGTAGTTTTCTTCAGAAGCTTTGAATTTATCCATAACTATTGTTAGTCCTTCAAAAGAATCTTTTGCGCTATCTGGGCCAAACATTGGATGAGTTAGCAATGCTTGAGTTCCGTTTAGATGTTTACTAAATACTTTTGCAGGATGTGATTTTACTGACAATACATCTATGAGCAAATGATTTGGTTTGAAGTACTTTTTATGTTCTAAAATTACTTTTTCAAAGCTCGATATTGGAATGCAGTAAAATATAGCTTCGCTTCGGTAAACTTCTTCAATGGTTTTTGCAATTATTGTGTTTTTAGATGTGATTTTTTCTGCGTCAATAGTTTTCAAGTCGAATATTGTTACAATAAAGTCATCTCTAATTAAACGATATAATGTTTCACCAAATCTTCCAAATCCAACTATGCTGACTTGTTTCATATTTTTATTTTTGTTGAATTTTTCGTGATTCCTCCATTATTTTATTAAAAATCTCGAGCAAATGTTTCGAATGTTTTCTATTCTCTAATTTATTCAGAATCTCTCGCTCTCTTTGAGGAGAAAATGTTTCCAAATTGAGCGTTCTCTTCAAGTCTCTAATTTTTTCAACAACATTGTATCTTGAGACTAGCAAATCTATTATGCTATCATCTATCTTGTCTATGATTTCTCGTTCCTTGCTAAGTTGTTCTTCTGACATTTTACATTGAATTTTTAGGTTTTTTTTTATCTGCGCCAATTGCTGACGCCTAATTGCTAATTTCAATTATCTCTCCAGTCGGAATCGAACCAACATAGATCGGTTTACAGCCGATTGCTCTGCCTTTGAGCTATGAAGAGAAATGATTTTAAGTATTGTTTATGATTTTTTTACAGCCTGGAAAAAAGCCCAGACTTAACGAAAATAATAAAAGAAGTTAAAACTAGCAAAATCTACAACTGAATTAGATTTTAAATCTGATTTTGCCATATTAATCAGTGTATGTGGCTGAGAGTTTTTAAAACTTCCGTTGAAAAGTTACGAATTCTACTAAAGTCACTTCAGCAAAGTTTTTAGCAAAATTAATAAACATCCTTGTTTTACAGCTATTGTAAAATGAGGTTAACTACAACTAGAATAATTGGAATTGCTGTCTTATTGCTAAGCTTATTTTTCTATTTTACAAGTCCTTCTTCAGGAGTTTATTTGCTTGTAGCAATTTCATTAGTTCTCTTATTCGCTTCTGAAAAATATGGCGAGAAAAACCTAAATCAATTAATCAGTTCTCTAAATTACAAAGAATTATCCTTGATAACTCTATTCGACGTTTTGTTTTGGTTTGTGTTTGCTGTATCTGGAACTTTAGTTAATTCGACGCTGGAAAAAAGTGCAAAATCGTATCTTGGAGGGCTTAATCCTAATGCTTTGCTTTCCTCCACGGATGTTGCAAAATTAAGTTCTGCAACAACTTCTATAGGAACTTTTTTTCTGATTTTTGGGTTAATTGTTCTAGGATTTATTGTTGTCAATTTATTAGCTTACACTTTATCAAGAAGCTTAATATGGATTACTCTGCTAAAAAAGAAATTCAACTTAATCGCTTACTTAAAATTTCTCGCTTTTAACTCTTTGTGGTGGATTCTTTGGGCAGTGCTTTTTGTTCTTTTAATTTTGAAAAGAGATCCAGAAGTTATGCCTTTATTGGCGGGAGTTTTAGCTGCGTTTTACATTCACACATCAACAGTTGCTCATTATTATCTTGCAAAAACGAACAAGATTAAAGAATCATTTGCAAAAGGTTTTGCAGTTTCATACGGCAAACTTCACTTGTTCATTCTTCCATATTCTTTTATTTTGCTAACTTATTTTATCTTATCAAAAATAATTACTTATATTCCTTTAGGA
>CAYHXI010000135.1:0-3622 GCA_964360565.1 uncultured Methanosarcinales archaeon
CGTTGCGAACGAGACGTCATAACCGTTAGACCACGCGCCCTCGATTTAAAGATTTTCAAAGTTTAGTTTATGAAGCATTTCAGCAGCATCTTTATCAAATTTTGAAAATGCAAACCATTTCTTGCCTAAATCCTTAAGTGATGCGCCAAAATGATAAATTTCTTTTTTATCTATTATTATGAATCTATCATGAGAATTATTAAATTCTTTTATGCGGATTTGTTCATATTGTGCATTATATTTCTCTAAATCAAGCTTTAATTGTTTTGAAAAATTTTTAGTAAAAATCACAGCTTCAACAAATTTCTTTCTTTTCGAAAATAGAGTCAGTACAGTATCGTCAACATAATTGTCTATTAATATGATTGATTTCTTCGCGTTCTTAATTAAATCACAAACAAATGAGTATGCATCAAATATTTGACCATCATAAAATATACCTTGTTTCTTCTGAAATGATTTATCCTCAATTGCTTCAAACACTTTTTCAAATTTTTTATCTGTTTTTATCTGAAATTCAAGTTGTTTAGTTTCAACTGAATCGAGACGATTGAATATTTCTGCATTTTTGTATATGAACTTGCGCATAGCAACAAAGGCATCCATTATTTGAATGCTTACTTTTATTGCAGTTTCACTTCTCAATACACTTGAAAGCATAGAAACTCCTTGCTCTGTAAAAACATATGGTGAATATCTCCTTCCTCCACGTTCCAATTTTGAGGTGCCAAATTGGAACCTTAGAGAATTTTCACTTGAAGTAGCAAATTGAGTTTTTAAAGAAGCATATTCTTTTTCAGTTAATTGAAAACAGAAATGCTCAGGGAATCTTTCTCCATTCCTTTTTACCGCTCTATTGATTTGTTTTGTTTCTACGTTATATAATTCTGCTAAATCACTATCGAGCATTACTTGGAATCCTCTAATATAATGGATTTTATTCTTTATGCTTTCTGAAACAATTAATTCATTACTCATAGCATCAGTTATGTTAGCAATATCTTTTAAAATGCTTTGTTCCCTCTTTCTTAAATTCTTCAACTTGCAATGTTCACCACTTCTCTAAAAGAGCTAATAATGTCTAAATAATAGTCTTTGAATTTTGGATACTCTTTCATAATTTCCAGATATGAATTTATAATGTTTTTCATTTTTGAAATTATACTTTTGCGGTTTTTATTAACTGCGATGGAGTTGACGAATATGTTTTTTACAATTTCTTTAGGTTTATTTGAGCGTAGAATTAAATCAATTTGTTGACTTAACTCTTGCGAATCTGGAATTGGAGCTTTAGAAATAAATGCCGACTGAAGCAAAAATCCTCTCAATGTTTTTTTCACTCCTTCGAAATCTCGGTCTAAATCGTTGAAAAGCTCTTGGTAGAGAGAGATAACTGTATCTGTGGTTATTTTTTCTTTAATTTCTTGGGATGTTATTTTTCGATTGGAGATGCATAATTTTCTTGCGCTGGCGAAAAATAAAGAGCGGTAAACATCCTCAGTAAGATAGCTTACGTGAAAATTATTAAAATAAGCGTCTTCTTTTTCGAGTTTTTCGATCACAAAAACGTCTATGTCTTCATATTTTTGTTTGTACAAGAAGCTTCCTGAGATGATTATATGTTTATTCTTGAATTTTCTGGATAATTGTTTTATGAATTTTTTTGCTTCAGATAATCTCGCAGATAACATGTTTTCTTCCCTGTAGACAAAGATATTGTCAGTTTCTTTTTCTAGAATAGTGTTTATCGCGTTCATTTTTTTAGAAATTGTTCTGGAAAATTCGTTTTTCTCAGACTGAGAAAGTGTTTTGTTGGAGAACTTTTTTATTATTAAATCGAACTGGTGCTCTGTGAATAGAATTGGAACTATTTCTTCTTCTATTTTTTCGAATAAGTCTAAGTTAATCTCATAATTTAGCTTTCTCATAATAATATTTTAATGTATTATTAAGTTTATAAATGTTTCTGAGGTAGTCATACATTAACTATAACTTTGTTGAAAAGCGCATAAATGACGAAAGTAAATAAAAATCAACAAGAATTAAAAAAAATCCCCAACAGTCTTTGATGTAAATAATCATTAAACACAACGTATTTATATACTTTTCTTTTTTAGTATTTCCGAGCTCGCAAGCTCGCTCAGGAAATACTTATAAAGCAAGATGAACACAATAAAAACATGTTCGAACTCACTCCATTTCCCAACGCAGATCAGATAAAATTCAAAGATAAGTTCGTGGAACGCTATTCTGCACTTACAGACTGGGAAATTTACAAAAAATATACTTTATCTTTTCTTAAAAAGTCAATAAGAGTTAACACTTTAAAGATAACCATTGAAGAATTAAAAGAAAGATTGAGCAAAGATTGGAATTTAAAACAAATTCCTTGGTGTAAAGAAGGCTTTTGGATAGAGCACAAACAAGGAAGATTAGATGTTGGAAACACAATAGAGCATGCTTTAGGCTACTATTATGTTCAAGAAGCAGCCTCGATGATTCCTCCGCTGGTTTTAGAGCCTCAGGAAAACGAAGTAATTTTAGATATGTGTGCTGCTCCTGGTTCTAAAACTTCTCAAATTGCTCAAATGATGAATAATACTGGAGTTTTGATAGCTAACGACGACAAAGGAATTCGTTTGGCTTCACTGGGAATAAATTTGCAGAGAATTGGCGCGACAAACACAATAATGACTCTTAGCAAAGGAGAAAGTTTTTACGGAATGCAATTCGACAGAATACTTTTAGACGCGCCTTGCTCAGGAACAGGAACTATTCGCAAGAGCGTCAAAACTTTACTGATGTGGAATCCAGCAACAATAAAACACATTCAGTCTACACAGAAAAAATTATTATTAACTGCATTTTCTTCATTAAATCCTGGAGGAACATTAGTTTACAGTACTTGTTCAAACGAACCTGAAGAAAACGAAGAAGTAGTTGATTATTTATTATCTAAGGAAAGCTCAGCAAAAATTCTGGAGATTGACTTACCAATTAAACACGGACCTGCAGTGGAAGAATTCAACGGCAAAAAATATAGTGCTGAAGTTAGAAAATGTCTTCGTCTTTGGCCCCAAGATAATGATACTGAAGGGTTCTTTATTGCGAAAATTGGAAGAGATAGTTAGTTCTTAATTTAATTACTTTTTCTGAATTTTCTGCCGGAAGATTTGCGGAAAATTCTGCGAAAGACATATTAAGGGGAGATTTTGAAAATATTATGATTTTGAGTGAAAAAATGGTGAAATATAGATTAATTGAAAGCGAAACAGTTGAATTAAAGAAATCAACTTCTGAGTTAAAGGAAGCGATGATTTCTATAGTTTCTATTCTTAACAAGACTGGCAAAGGACAACTTTATTTTGGAGTTAAAAATGATGGAACACTAGTTGGACAAGATGTTACTGAGAATACTTTGAGAGAAATTTCTAAATCAATAAGTGACCATATAGAGCCTAAAACTTATCCAAAAATAAACAAAATAGATCTGAATGACAAAAATTGCGTTCTTGTAGATTTTGAAGGTTTAGAAAAACCTTATTTTGCATACGGGAGAGCGTATGTGCGAGTTAGTGATGAAGATAAACAATTAAGTGCTAAAGAATTAGAAAATATTATT
>CAYHXI010000136.1:0-3619 GCA_964360565.1 uncultured Methanosarcinales archaeon
AGGATATGAATTTAGCAATCCTGAAAAATACACGCCAGATAAATTTGTTAAGGCATGGATTCATATTGTTGATAAATTCAGAAAGCTAAATTTAGATAATATTGCAACAGTCTGGTGTTCTTGTCCAGCATTTAATAAAAAAATAGAAGAAATTATGAATTTTTATCCTGGCAATGATTACGTTGATTGGTGGGGAATTGATTTATTTGGAGTTAGACATTTCAAAGACAATAATGATTCATTAACAGAGAAATTTGTTACATTGGCACAAGAGCACAAAAAACCAGTAATGGTTGGAGAGTCAAGTGCTACACGAGTTGGAGTGTTGAATGGAGAAGCGAGCTGGAATGAGTGGTTCGAACCATTCTTTAAATGGCTACGCAATCATTCAAATGTGAAGGCATTTTGCTATATAAACTGGAATTGGGCAATAGATTGGAAAACTCCGGAATGGGGCAACTGTAGAATTGAAGAAAATGAAATTGTTAAAGAAAAATACATAGAAGAATTAAATAGAACTTGTTACTTACACCATCTCCAACAAAAGCCAGATAAAATAATTTATGAAAATCAAGAGAAGATTCACAAAACTATTTTGAATTTCTTAGCATCTACTCTTCCAGCAGAAGCCACTGAAGCATATCTTTTTGGAAGCGTTGTGGAAAGAAAATTCGGCAAGTATGATAAAAAATTCAAATCTCACGAAGGGAGCGATATTGATGTTATCGTCATAATTCCAAAAGATAAAATTCCTGCAAATTGGAAATACTTGAACACACAAAAAGAATGGTGGCAGTTATATCGAGGAGAAAAAATTGAAATAGAAGGCACAGTTCACCGATTTGATATGCTAGTAGTAAAAGAAGGTAAAGAAGAATATGCAAGAAACCACATTAAAGAAAAAAATTGGAAAATTGAGAGAATAAAATGAATAATGTCTTAATTGTTTCACTAAATCCTGGAGGAACTATGGGCCATGGAAGGATAGTTACATCATTATCTAATAACTTGATAAAATATAAAAAAAAGGTCACTCTCGTTTCAGAAACAAACTACGCCTATTTTTTTAATATTGACAAAAAAGTAAATCAAATAATTTTACCTAAAAGCAAACATGTTCCAACCCTTGGAGGAATGTACAAGTACATACAAAAAAATAAAATTTTAGATATTTGTGAAAAGAAAAACATTAATTGCATCATATTCTCTACGTTTTTTGATTTGGAATTGGTGAAAGAAATTAAAAAGAAGAGGATTAAAACTATCCTCCTAAGCTATCCCATCAGAGATACTTTCCGCAAAGCGCTAATATTCAACAAAACATACAATTCATTTGATAAGATAGTTTCTCTTTATGACCCATCAACAAATGAAGAAAAATTAAAAAATGAGATAATAGTTAATCCTTTAAAGACTGTCCTAACTATTCCTGAGAATAGACAAAAAATAGATATTCTATTAACTTGCGGTGGCGGAGGAAGATACTCTGCTAAAGTTTTTATAAATAAAACAGTTGATGCGTTAAAACTAATCTTTAAGGAAAAAGAAAATTTAAGAGTGACGTTCATTAAAGGAAATTCAAAAACAAAGAATATGCTTAGCAAGATAAATTTAATCAGATGGTCTAAAAAATTTGAAGAGCTTATTGCCTCTTCAAAAATAGTTATCTCTGAGGCAGGATATTTTACTATGCTTGACTTAATCAATAATAACAAATCGGCAATTCTAATTCCAGGCATAAGAAGAATCGACAATCAAGAATTAAGAGCATTAACTCTTGAGAATCTAGGACTTGGAAAAGTATTCTTTCCATTCGAGAAAAAACAGAAACTAACTGAATTAATTAAAGGGTCTCTCAAAAATTCAGACAAAAATAACTCTAAATTCATTGCAATAAAAAGAAAATTCAACAAATATGCAGAACTAACATCTGTAATTCAAAGAGAATTGATATGAAAGTAATGTATATTTGCGGAATGTATTGCCCATCACAGGGTGGAGCTGAGATAAGCATGTACAGTATTCTTAAACGTTTTAAAGAAGATTTAAATTGGAATGTTGTCGCAGTAACTGATTCGAGGTATGAAAAAACGAAAAATAATAATAAGTTCAATAAAATTAGAATTGAAACTATAAATCACAATGATAGATTTGAGGAAATAGAAAAACATATACTGAATTTTGCTCCAGATGTGATTCTCACTCAATTGATGTGGAGCGATATTGCTTTAAAGTTGGCAAAAAAACACAACATTCCTTCAATTATGCGTGTTTGCAAAATACCTTTGAATTTGGATTTGAGGAAAGGTTCAGAGTATTCTCCAACTGCCTTGATTGCAACATCTAATTCTGTTAAAAAATATATTAAAGAGAATTGGAATAGAGAAGCTCAAGTAATTATTCCTCTTGTAGAAACAAAAGAATATGTGATATTAGACAGAAAGTTTAATTCATTCAACAACAAATATATTTTTATGTTTAATCCTTTAGTAAGAAAAGGAGGAGAACTTTTTAAACAGATAGTAAAAAGATTACCTGACAAAAAATTTGGAACTGTATTAGGATGGTCATCTCTAAAAGAGAGTTCTTCATCAAATAAGTTCTCAAAGAAATATATCCAAAGAATAAAAGAATCAGAGGGTTCTGAATTTAAAGGCGCATTACCAAATTATGTTGATTTTAGTGATTGTCCTAATGTTGACGTTCTAGAATCTGAAGATGATGCTAGAAAAATTTACGAAAGAATAAAAATCTTACTGATTCCTTCTCAATGGGAAGAAGCATTTGGAAGAGTGGCCATTGAAGGAATGATAAACAGCATACCTGTAATTGGAAGTGATATTGGCGGACTAAAAGAGGCAATCGGCAGAGGGGGGATTCTATTGAACAAAGGGAATGTTGAAGAATGGATTAAAGAAGTTTTAAAGTTAGATAATTCAAAGTATTATAAAGAGATATCAAATAAAGCAAAAAATTGGGTTGATAAAAATTATTCTGAAAGAAAGATTATCGAGGCAAATGCCAATTTAATCAAAAAAATAATAAAAAGAGCATGCTAGAAAGGAAATTCCGCGAACAAAAAAACTCACCTTCTAAATCTATCCCTCTGCTGTTGTCCGCCGTATCTGTCTCGAGGAGGACCTCTGCCTCTAAAGCGGTTTAGTCCGTGAGAGCTTTCGAAGTTCACTCTTTGAATTTCAATCTTTTTGAATTCAGGAACATCTCGCTTTTCTATGTTCAAAGAACGGTCTGATAAAACAGCTCTGAAATTATCATGCTCAGTTTCGTCTAAGAGATTTATTGCAACTCCTGCGTGTCCCATTCTTGCAGTTCTTCCTATTCTGTGGACGTACTCCTGTGAAGTTTTAGGAATGGAGTAATTAATTATGTGCGTCAAATGTGCCACATCAATTCCTCTGGCAGCAACATCTGTTGCAACAAGAACATTTATTCTGCCTTGCTTGAATTGGTCCATTACAAAATTTCTTTTGTTCTGGCTTAATCCACCGTGAATTTCGCTCGCATCAATTCCTTGCTTGACTAAATTTTTTACTACAACTCTAATTTCTGTTTTTCTGCCGCAGAAAACTATTGCCAGCTCAGGATTTTCTGTTTTTAT
>CAYHXI010000137.1:0-3571 GCA_964360565.1 uncultured Methanosarcinales archaeon
AAAGATAGAAGACGTTAAAGATTTATTGGGAAGAATAAATTATGGTTCTGCGTTGTGAATAGAATACTTTTTTAAACATCAGTTAGTTCTAATTATCATGCTCCAAAAAGAACAAGTAATTGAAATATTAAAGACAGTTGAAGACCCTGAGTTAGGCATAGATGTTTGGACTTTAGGATTGATTTATGAAATAAAAACTGAAGAAGAAAAACTCAACATTAAAATGACTTTTACTTCTCCAATGTGTCCTTACGGACCGATGATGGTTGAAGAAATAAAGACTAAACTTAAGACTTCAAATGTTCCAAATGTTGATATTGAAATCGTGTTTTCTCCACCATGGGTTCCTTCTGATGAGCTAAAAGCTGCGCTGGGATTTAGTGTTTAAACTTTTTTAAGAAAAAAGTTTAATCAAAAAATGAAAGAAATATTATGTGCACATTTTAACGAAAGAATAATTTATGTGGGCACAGAATAAGAATCTTCAACTAAACCCAATCTTCACAATTTTATCTTTGATTTTCTCTTCGTTGAATGGCTGATTTCTCGTTTGTTCATTAGAAGTTATTTTTAATTTTTTTGCTCCGCACTTTTCAGAAATAGATTTCTCAAAAGGCTTCAACATTTTTTCTAAGGATGGGTTAACAAGTATAGTGAGATTGATTTCATCTTTCTTCTGCAAGCCAGCTTTCTTCCTCAGCTCTTGAACTTTTCTCATTATTTCTCTAGCAAATCCTTCTGCATCTAATTCTGGAGTTCGAGTTTTATCTAAATATACTTGTCCATCTGAGAAATTTGCTTCGACAAATTGAGAAGGATAAGTTCTTTCGAAAGTAAAATGAGTTTTAGTGAGCTCGAATTTATTGCCATCAACAGTTAATTCTACTTTAGAATCTTTATTCAGAGTTTTCAATACATTGTCTAGGTTTTCCTTGCTGAGCTTTGCAAGAATTTTTGGAGCTTTGTCAGTGAAATCTTTTCCAATAGTGGATGAATTTATATTTATTTTTTCTTTAACGTCTTTAAGCTCGGAAATAACATTTATTGCTTTCACATTTGTTTGACTTAATAGAACTTCTTTGAGAGTTTCAACTGCTTTCGATACTTGTTTATTTTGAGAAACTATTTCTATACTCTTAACAGGCCACTTCAACCCTAGCTGAGCTTTTTCTCTTGCAAAATTAATCGCTGAGATGAGGTCTTTTACAACAAACATGTTTGTTTCCAAATCTTTGTCTGTCTTTTCAACTTTCGGCCAAGAATCGAAATGCACACTTTCTTTTGCTGGAGCAAAGTGTTGGTATAAATACTCTGAAGTGTATGGGGCAAATGGAGAGATTACTTTTGTTATTCTTTCAAGAATGTAATTAAACGTGTACGTTAATGATTCATCTTTTTCTGAAGTTCGGTCTCTAACTAATTTAATATATCCTCTCGAAAAATCTTCGTTGACAAAGTTCTGAATTGCAGAAACCGCATTGTTGAATTTTCCAGTGTCTAAAGAAGTTTGAACTGTATCAATTAATGTGTTCATTCGCGAAATTATCCATCTGTCTTCGATAGATAGAGTTCCTGCGCTTCCTAATTTTTTGAAGCTGTGCTGTTCAAGATAATCTGTTGCATAATAAAACGAGTTCCAAAGTATTGTCATGAAAGGCTGGACTGTTTCTTTCATTGGTCCAAAGCCGAATCTTATGTTTTCTCCAAAAGGATAAGAGCACATTAAAATTCTTATTGCGTCGACTCCAACTTTGTCGAATAATTCTGTGGGTTGAAGAATATTTCCTCTGCTTTTGGACATTTTGTCGCCTTTCTCGTCGCACAGAAGGCCTCCAACTGCGCATCTTTTGTAGGCCAACTTGTCAAACAAAATTGTTGATAAGACTAGCAAAGTGTAGAACCATCCTCTGGTTTGGTCTATTGCTTCTGCAATGAAATCGTAAGGGAGACTTTTATCAAACAGCTCTTTGTTTTCGAAAGGATAATGATATTGTGCAAATGGAGCTGCTCCAGAATCGTACCAGCAGTCGATAACATCAGGAATTCTGGACATTTCTTTACTGCACTCACACTTTATTTTTATGTCGTCTACAAATGGCTTGTGCAGGTCTAGTTGTTGGGTTTTGAGTTTTGAGTTTTGGGTTTTTTTGTTTAATTCTTCTATACTTCCAATTACTTCTATTTTTCCGCACGCGCATTTCCAGACTGGAAGCGGAGTGCCCCAGAATTTTGTTCGTGAGAGCGCCCAATCTTTTGCGCCTTCAAGCCATTTTCCAAACCTGCCGTCTTTTATGTGGTCGGGATACCATTCTATTTTTTGGTTTAATTCTACTAGTCTATTTCTTATTTTTGTTACTGCGATAAACCAAGAAACCATTGCGTAATATATTAGAGGAGTTTTACATCTCCAGCAGAATGGATATGAGTGAGTGTATTTTTCTGTCTTAAACAACAAATCATGCGAGTCGAGCCATTCAATTATTCTGGGGTCTGCGTCTTTGACAAACAAACATTTGAAATCTGAAACTTCGTCTGTGAATGTTCCATCTACTTTAACTGGCTGGATGAAAGGCATTCCATGTTTTTTGCAGCTGTCGTAGTCTATCTCTCCAAATGCAGGAGCTTGATGAACCACTCCAGTTCCGTCTTCTGTACTGACGTAATCTTCTGGAACAACTTTCCAAGCGTTTTTTAGTTTATTTTTGAAATAGGGGAATAACGGTTCGTATTCGATGCCGAGAAGTTTTTCTCCATTAAATTCTTCTATCATTTCTCCGTCTGGAAAATATTTCTGGGAGAGGTCTTTTGCGAGAACATATTCATTGCCTCTTTCTGAGATTACAACATATTTTAATTTTGGATTTACTGCTAGGCAAACATTACTCGGCAAAGTCCAAGGAGTAGTTGTCCATGCGAGAATGAATCTATTTGAGCGATTTTTTTGTTTGAATTTAACTATCACTGTATTTTCTGTAATGTCTTCATATCCTAAAGCTACTTCGTGGCTGCTCAAAGGAGTTTCACATCTTGGACAGTAAGGAACTACCTTGTGGCCTTCGTACAGCAAGCCTTTTTTGTGGATTTCTTTTAAACTCCACCAAACGCTCTCTATATATGAGTTGTCTAAAGTTCTATAAGGAGAGTCAAGGTCAACTAAATATGCTAATTTCTTTGTGTTTTCATTCCACGCAGTTATAAAATTGAAAACATCACTTCTACATTCTTTGTTGAATTTTTCTACGCCATAAGTTAAAACATCTTTTTTTGTTTTGAGACTGAGTTTTTTTTCTACTTGAACTTCAACAGGTAAACCGTGGCAGTCCCACCCTGCTTTTCTTGGTACTGTGAATCCTTGCATGTATTTGAACCTGCCCATGACGTCTTTGAAAACACGCATCTCCATATGATGCAATCCTGGAGGAGCATTAGCTGTGGGAGGACCTTCTAAGAACGCGAATATTTTCTTTTTAGGATTGTATTGCGTGGTTTCTTTTATTTTAGACTCGTGTTTATTCCACAGCTCTGTAACGAAAGATTCAACTTTCTTAAAATCATATTTTTGGTCAATTTT
>CAYHXI010000138.1:0-3561 GCA_964360565.1 uncultured Methanosarcinales archaeon
TTTAAGAAACTTCGTGAAATAAATTTGGAAGAAACAAAGCAAAAATTAAGAGAAAGTGTTAATGAAGAAACTCAGATAATTCAAGCAAAAGAAGCAATAGATGACTTAAAAAAAACTGCAAATGTTCTGGCAACAAGATTAAGAGAATGGTATGGATATTATAATCCTGAATTCGAGAAAGAATTAAGAGATAATGAAAAATTTGTTGAATTAGCGCATAAAGAAAAGCCAGCGAAAGATAGTTTAGGAGGAAAGTTTGGGAAAGAAGATGTTGAGAAAATAAACATTCTCGCAGAACAAATCAACAATCAATACAATTTAATAAAAAAACTCGAAAAATATTTGGAAGAATTAATGCAGAAAGTTTGTCCGAACATGACTGCTCTAACAGGAGTGCAAATTGGAGCAGAACTTATCATTCTCGCTAGGTCTTTGAAAAGATTATCTGAAATGCCTGCTTCAAAAATACAGCTTTTAGGAGCAGAAGAAGCACTGCTGAGACACTTAAAAACAGAGTCTAAGAGTCCAAAATACGGCATACTTTTTATGCATCCATTAGTGCAAAAAGCAAAAGATATAGAGAAGTTTGAAAAACAATCAGGAAATAGTCAAACTTCTCATAAGAGTGTTTTGAATATTAATGCAAAAAAATGTCATTCAAAACACTCAAGAGGTAAAGCAGCAAAAATAATCGCTGAGAAAATAGCAATAGCAGTTAAAGTAGACAGATTTAGAGGAAAATATGTTGGAGATGAATTAAGAAAAAAAGTTGAAGAAAAAATAGCTAAGTTGGGCATTAGGAACTTGGGAGTTGGGGAATGAGAGAATTAGCTAATGGAGTGTTTATTGAGGACGTTGGGAAAAAATCTTTGTTTCTCACTAAGAATCTTGTTGTTGGAGAAAGTGTTTACGGCGAAAGAATATGGCAAAAGGAATATAGAGTAATTGAACCTATGCAAAGCAAACTCGGAGCTTTACTGGCAAAAACAAATGGAAAGGTTGTGTTGGATGTGAAAAAAGGAAGCTTTGTTCTTTATTTGGGAGCATCTACAGGAACAACAGTTTCGCATTTTAGCGACATAGTTGGAAATGAAGGAGGAGTGTTTGCAGTAGAACTCTCACCTCGCGTGATGAGAGATTTAGTGTTTTTGTGCGATAAAAGAAAGAATATTGCTCCAATACTTGAAAGTGCGAATCATCCTGAGGAATATGCTGATAAAGTTATGAAAGTAGATTTTCTTTATCAAGATGTCAGCCAGAAAAATCAAGTTGAAATATTTTTGAAGAACGCTGCACTGTTTTTAAAGAAAGGAAGCCAATGCGCAATCGCAATAAAAGCATTAAGCATAGATGTCGCTAGAAAACCTGAAGAGGTGTTCAAAGACTGCGAAAAAAAATTGATTAGCGGCGGACTGAAAATAATCGACAAAGTAATTCTAGAACCTTATCATAAAGGGCATTGTGTGTTTATTTGTAAGAATTAGGAAAAAAGAATATCTTCTTCTAGACAAAATACATTCTTCAACCAATTGTCTAAATTCAGACGCTTTTTCTATACTTCTCTTAGCTTCAGAAATCTCAGCAGTCCTGCTCATTTTGTAAGTTAGTGCATGTCTTTCCTCTCTCTGCGTTTTTAAATCTTTAACACTTTTTTTAACTCTCTGAAGCTCCAATGTTTCATCTTGCAAAGTTTTTAACAAAGCTAATGCTTTAGACATTCTACTTGTTGTCATCTCTTTATGTTTTTTCTGCTCAAGTTCAGAACCTTTAATGACATAATAGTATAGAAACGCCAGATAAATTGTTTTATGTGTGTCTTTGGTGCCTTCAGGAAGTTTTCTGCCATCAAGACTTAACAAATATTCTACTTCAAAAAACATTGAATAATATCCCAATGTAACAATCCAAATTGTTACTGTATCATTATCATCTAATTCTTTGGTCTGCTCAAGCTTATCCCGCAGATAAATTGCTAAGTTAAGAGAGTTTTTAGCTTTCTTTTTAGAGTGTTCGATAAATTCAGGAGCAGCACTATGCCAAACTTTATTCAAATCCCATTCTTTAAAGAGATTTTTTGCTTGCTCAATATCCTTTTGTTCTAACATAATCTTTCACCATCAAATAATAATGTTCTGTCCCGAAAAATACTATTCCGTGCTGAAAAACACTTCTGCCGACAGTATATTTCTGATTTAACATATCAACAAAATCTTCTGTTGAAACTAACTTAAAATCTTTTTTTATTCTCGGATACAATTTCAAAGCTTTATTAATTTTTTCTTTGTAAGCTTCAATGTCTTGTCTGCGAGGAATTATGAAAAATAAATCTATATCTGAGTCGTTAACTGATTTTTCTTTAGCGTAGCTTCCGAAAAGCAATAAAATATAGAAATTTCCTGCCAAAGATTCCTCTATTTCCCTAGTTATAAGAACAAGAGAAGGATATTTCACTAGAAATTTGCCTTTTTCGTATAACATCGCAGAGCTAAGCGCGTCTACAGAAGCATCTTCAAAATTTATAGAAATTAGATTGGCTTTTCCTTTTTTTTCCAACTCAATTAATTTTCTTTTAAGCAAAAGATGAATTAATTTATGCACAGTCACGTAAGATAATTTTGTATCTACTGAAATCTGATGCATACTCTTGCTTTCTAGAGGATTCCTCAATAAATATCCTAAAATCCTGTTTTCAGTGTCTTGGTAGTTTTTCATGTTATTCATTTAGTATACAATATTATATATCTGGTATATAATACTTTCTGAAATACGATAAAGAAAAAATCTAGAGCAGTATCATAACTAGCATTGGGTGAATGTGTGCGGGAAGTGAAAGAAAAAAAAAGAAAAAATCAGGACACATCCAAGAGAGTCCACTCATTGCCTGGTTTGTTGAAAACTGTTGAGGAAGCAACGTTAGTCAAAGCTTTACTAACTTTTGATGCTACTTCATAATCCTCTTTTGATGCACGACCACTCATTAAGAAACGTAGGTTCTTTGCATCTGCGCGTATTAACACGTAATTAGTTTTGCCATTCACAACATCATTAAGAAAAACATTATTTTTCCACCAGTGGGTTCTTACTAAATTTCCAACAGCAGGTATGTTGATTGCAAGAAGTTCAGCAGTTATGTTATTAATAACTCTTTCGCTTAACTTGACTCCGTTTATTGTTGGTAATTGATAGTAATCATCTAATATAACTGCAAAACCTAAAGAAGTTGCCACAGGCACAAGAGCTGGTTTAGGAGGTCTAGGTTTTTTATTTCTCAAATTATCAATAACTTTTTGTCCAGCTTTCCATCTTAATTGTCCAGATAATTCATTATTTGCATCAACTAATCCTCCACCTGCATAACCACTAGAATCACCAACAGAAGCACCGCTACCTAGACTAAATAGTCCAACTCCAGCAACCAAAAAAACCAACAACAATAAACTTAACTCAACGCTTAACCATTTGTTCATAATATTCACCTCTTAAAAATTGCGAGTTCGTAAACTCACTCGATTTTGGGACAGGATTAAAGTCTGAGTAGGTTGTGCCAGATGGCTCTGCAGA
>CAYHXI010000139.1:0-3402 GCA_964360565.1 uncultured Methanosarcinales archaeon
AAAAACTTTGGTTTGGAGTTAAAGGAGAAATATACAGTCCAAAAACAAAATCGGAAAGAGATTTGAATTTAAGAGTAATAACCGTGATTTATAAGAATACTAAATAGAAGGAAAAAAATGAACTCTTCTGGCAAATTCATCGTCTTTGAAGGTCTTGACGGCTCAGGATTAAGCACTCAAGCGAAGCTTTTAGCTAAATATTTGCAGAAGAAAACTCGAGTTTGGCTGACTAAAGAACCTACAGACAGCACCATTGGAAAATTAATTCGAGCACACTTAAAGAAAGATAAAAAGAATTCTAAATGGCTCCAAATGATGTTTGTTAAAGACAGAAAAGAGCACGTTAAAAACATACTTAAAGCGCTCGGAGAAGGAAAAACAGTTATTTGCGATAGATACATCTTGTCTTCTATAGCTTACGGCAGCATTAACACAAAAACAAAAGTTCTTCAAGACCTGAACAAAGATTTTCCAAAGCCAGATATTACGATTTTATTAAAAGTTCCTCCAAAAGTTAGTTTAAAGCGAATAAAAAAATCCAGAGGAAGCTTTGAACTTTTCGAGCATGAAAGAAAGCTGAAAAATGTTTGGCATACTTATTCTGAATTTGCTAAGAAAGATAAAACTATATTTGTTGTAGTTGGAACAAGAGATAAGAAAGAAGTTTTTAAGAGAGTGAGAGAGGTTGTGGAGAGGGATTAAACGATATAAAAACAATTTATTTTTTTATTCTCTTCTTAGAAACATTTGCTATTTTTTCTTCATCCTTTTTAACTTTTCTTTCTAATCTCTTGATGTCTTCTTCTGGAGGAAGTTCTTCGGGAACAATTCCACTCTCAACAAGTAAACCTCTTACTTTTTTATTATTTTTGACATGCTCGTGAGTAATAATATTTTCACCATTGAGATTTTCTTTTTTTACATTAAAATTAGTTATTTCTGTAGCTAAATTCTTTGCAGTAATAGTTACAGTGGGTAAAAAATCAGCCATTGGTCTATTTGATGGAATTTTGAGTTTGTTTTTCATCTGTAAAGTTGTAAAACCACCAAACAAAGCTTCATCTCCTTTGCTTCTTATTCTCGCAAATCCCTTGTCATCTACTCCTCGCTCATAAATTAGTTTGGATAACTCTGTTTCAGAAGCAATTAGTTTATTTCTCGCTTCAAATCTTTCTTGAAGTGCTATTCTCTGTTCTATTAATTCTTGTTTTCTTGTTTGAATAGCAAAATAACTTTGGGCAAATGCTATTTCTTCTTTTCTAGGATCTCCATTTTGGGCTATTAAGTAGCACGCATATCTAGTTAGCATAATATCATCTATTTCTCTCTCAGTATCAGAACCTATTTTAACCATTTTGGCGGCATCGACAAAATGGTCTTTTACATCATTGCCTGAATTTGTACACGCTTCTTTAGCTTTCTCAATAACTCCCAGAAATTTACGCCATTCAACATATCCTAATAATGTTTGTAGTTCTCTCGCGAACCAAAATTCTATTCCATCTTTCTCATTTGCATAATCTTCGAATGACTTATGTAGTTTGGTTATAATTTGTTTGTCCATGAAATAATTAGAAATCAAACTTATTTATATACATTGGGTCTATACATGTCCAGTGGAGTAACTCTAAAACTAGTTACATATTTTCCTTAATTTACCATATTTTAATGAATAAACAAAAGATAGTGTTGCTGAAGAAATTGCTAAAGCAACTAAAGCAAAAAACAACACATCTTCTAATGGAAATCCAAACACCACAATTCCAAGAGTTTTTTCTGGAGAGACTGTCCAAAGACGTAAATTTGTTGCAATAGGATTAGTCAAAAAGTTGTATAAAACACCAAAAAGAACAGTTATAAAAATTATTTTCACATTCTTTTTAAGAAAACAAAACCTTCTTATCCAAAGTATGCTTATGGGAATTAGTGTAAAAATCAACATGTAAACCAGATATGAAAATTTTCCTAACATCTTTCATCAACCCCATATTTATCCCATAATACTAAAGTAATTGAAGAAAATAACAAAGTTACAAGAACAAAAAAGAGCCATTCTTCTAAGGGCAAACCTAATATCCAGATTCCTATAATTCTTTCAGTAGAAAATGTCCATATTTCATTTTTTGTAGAAATATAATCCCAAGGAGCTCCAAAGATAATTCCTCCAATAATTGCGAGAAAAAGAACGGATTTGTATTTATACAGTGTCTTTCCTTTTATAAAGAATAGAATAACAATAGGCAAAGCACAAAAAATCAATAAAACTAACAAATAAGTATACATAAATTATACTAGTTGAAAAGAATTTATAAAACTCACCCCTCATCCACCAGCTTCTCTAAAGCGCTTCTTGCATACATCTTGATGGTATCTTTAATCTTATATTGAGAATTATCTAACTCGTTAAGATTAAACCATTTGCATCCGTCACTTTTCTCAGTCTCAGAAAGAACAAGTTTGTCTGACTTTGTTTTAGCAAAATAAATTAAAGCTATATGTTCGTGAGAATCATTAATTCTATGTCGGTTCATGAATTGTGGAGGAATTAATTCTCCATCATAATCTCCTTCTAAATTAGCAGAATTATCATAAAGCTGAACATCTAATCCTACTTCTTCTTTTACTTCACGAACTGCAGCTTGGTTTGGGTCTTCATTAAGCTCTATATGCCCTCCAACACCCAGCCAGATTCCATATTTGTCGTGCTTCCTTAATAGAGCTTTATTATTATAAACTATAAATACTTCAACAGTGAAATCAATTTTTTCATGTATGTGTGGCATTTACTTGTTCTCTCTTTCTTTCTTTTCAGAATCAACCATTTTATCAAACAATTCTCCTAAGTATCACTAAAAAATATTTTTAGATACTAGCTATCGCTTTTAATAGTTTTTTATGTCCTTTTACGAGATTATTAAATCTAATTAACTCATTAGATAATGTTTCAAGTATTCCTTTATCTTTCAAATTTTTTGATTTTGCCATACTTCAACCATTCTTTGAGTTCTTCATCTTTATAAAACTTTTCTCTAATTCCTATCATGACTCTTGCTTGTTCTGGATCATCTTTTATGCCGAAAAATTCATTGTTGCTTAACAAAAAATCTTTAACAGCAATTAATGCTGTGCGACGATTACCGCTAGCAAAAGGATGCTTTTGAATTAAACTCTTTAACAAAAACACTGCTTTATCATAAACATCTCCTTCAAGTTCTTCACAAGCAGAAACGATATCAATTAATCTACTCTTACTTAAAACTTCAGCTTTATCTGCTTTCTTAATTTTAATAATGTTTATTGCTAAAATATTATATTCAATAATTCTTTCTACAGTCAAATACACTAACTTTTTCTCCATCAAAAACCTAAAGAGTATTTTACTTATAAATATTCACTTCTCTT
>CAYHXI010000140.1:0-3387 GCA_964360565.1 uncultured Methanosarcinales archaeon
TTGTTGTTGATGTGGTTTTTGCCGTTAAGACCGTAGTTGTAGTTGTTGCCAACGAACGACAAGCGCCCTAAGAGTAGCCATTTCACCAAAAAAACAGTCACCACCACTCCACTAATCCAAAAATAAAGTGTTGCAGTTGAATTTTATAGCAGTAAAACTGCCATAGTGAAACAGCATGTAGTTCCAAACCTCTGCTCCAAAAAACCAAATTTCACTTTAGTTTTTTGAATTAAAAGCTGGGTAAAAACAAAGAAAAATAAAGAAGTATAAAAAACTAACTAAAACTGAACTTTTGCGTGTTATATACGAACTTGACAAAAGTTCAGTTAATTTGACTTTTACACGCTAAAATAAATATAAAACGCAAAAATCAAATAAAAAAAAATTTATTGAGGAACAGACGCCTTATCAACAGGAAGATAAAGAGTTCCATCGTGCTCAAAACCTTTTTTGGAATTAAGAGCAACTAAAACTTTAGCATCCAAAGTTTCACTTTTTGGCGCACCGCTTCGCGGACTCTCCAAGGCGCCTCCGGCGCTAACTACCCCAACAACACGCCCAAAGTAGTTGACGTGGTTGCTGCCGTCAAGACCGTTGCCGCAGTCGTTGCCAACGAACGACAAGCGCCCTCTAGGTTGAACATCTAAATCATCAACATGCCAAACTCCAATATTATCTCCGTAAACTTCTTGATGTTTTTTCAAATAAAGTTTAGCTCTATCCTCACCGCCTAAAAATGGAATAACTTGAGGATGACTCAATGCTTTACTGACTTTAATAAGTCCATTTGAAGCATTTGTCCAAGTTTCATAATCAACAACAAAAACATGCTGGTCATCTTTTAAATCTAAAAGTCTTTGAAACTCTGATTGAGGTAAAACTCCAGCTCCATTTTTGATTAAACCTTGAAGTCTGTTTGCACGAATATTTCCTGCATCAGAAAAATAATTTGGAACGTGCGCAACCACAACAAAAGGAGAACCACCTTTCTTAGAAACATTTGAAGAAATTCCTCGTCCAGTAGCTATCAAACTAGGAGTAGTAAACCAATTATTCAAAACATAATCTCCAACTTTAGCATACAAACGAGCATCAATCAATTCAGGAGTAAAAACAGGCTCAAAACCAAGACTTTGGCATTCTCCCAAAGCAAGTTCAACACCATTAGCTTCCAATTTCTCAAAAACTCTACCCTCAAAAACCTTCTTCTGAGGCACCAAAACACAAACATCACTCAAAATCGCATTAACCATTTTATTATTCCTCCAAAACCATTCTATGAATAGCTTATTCACACTAATAAGCACAGGAAGTATATAAAACTTTCTTTTGTAACTACTAAACAATTAAAATAAATTTAAATTTTGCAATAATCCCCCCCATTTTCCATCTTTTACGAAATCTGAAAATCCTCTATGCAAAACAAGGAAGTTTTTTCCAGCAAAGTTAAAGATAAGATTCCTTATTTTTAAGCAAAGGCAAGAAAAGAAATACTGGAATTAATTTCTCTTTTTTGCTTAAATCATAAGTTTTTTTTGTTAAGACTAAATATTCTTTAATCTGGCTTATTTTATATATTTTATCAATCTTCCTTCTGAATTTTACTTCTATTGCAAATGTTTTTTTTTCTTTAAAAACAAAATCTATTTCTTTCGAATTGTACCAGAAAAAAAGAAATGAATCTGTAGGTGTAAATATATCCTCCTTCAAGTATGATAAATTAATTCCAACAATTGATTCAACTATTTTGCTTAAATATTCTTCATCTTGTCTTATCTCATCTTCTTCCAATATTTTTCTCTTATGATAAAGCGAAGAATCTATCAAATATATTTTTTTGTCCTTTTTATAAGCAGGTTCTTCTTTTCCAAAATCATATGCATAAATAACTTTCACCAGATAGACTTTCTTTAAGTGGTCTATATAAGTGATTATAGTTTCTTTACTCAAGTCAATTTCTGTTTCTTTCAATTGACTAAATGAATATCTTGAACACAATCGTTTATTGATGGAATTAATCAATTGAAAGCAAATGCCTTCATTTTTGCCCGCTTTTTTAATAGAATCAATTACTCTTTCTTCATTTGTTTTTATCTCCTCTGATAAAAAAAGCTCATTTTTAGTGTATTTAAATTGAATATAACTATCAATCAACGATGGAAATCCCCCAGTAATTAAGTAAAAATTAAATAATTTTTCTAAAATAAAAAAATAAATATCTATTTTTTTTAATTTTTTTTTTAATGATTTGGTGTCTGAAAAATCAAAATCTATTTTTGATAATTTTTGCGCCAATGTTTCTATTTCTTCAATCTCCGCACCACTTAAATTGAATGCTCGCTGTGTTTTTTCATTAACATTCTGCGAAAGAGCAATTACAAATTCTCTGAATGTCGAAGGCATTATAAAAAAGTGCTGAACTTTTCTCCCAGGGAGAATTTCTCTAGTGCCAAACGGTGAACCTGTGACAAGCACTTTAATCAAATCAAATTTTCCTGAATCTATAAAATTTTTAAGTTCATAGCTCCAATCGTTAATATTGCTTATTTCATCTATAAATAAGTATTTTATGCCTCTCTCTAATAAAAGATTTATGGCTTCTCTCAATTCTTCTCTTTTGTTTGTCAACAATGCATCGCACGAAAAATAGGCTATGCTTACTGGCTCAATACCATTTTCTATTAATTTTTTAATATTTAATTTTAAATAAGTAGTTTTTCCTACTTGTCTAGGACCGTAAATAATGCTAACAGTATTTTTATAATCGAAAAGTTTTCTTTTTACTCTGAAAGAAGAATTTTGCACTGCAGAAAGAGTTCTATCTTTCGACTCCCACTCCTTAATACGCCACCAAAGATTCTGTTCCAAAATATCTTCAATTCTCACCATAATAACAATTAAAACTCTTTTATTTATAAACTTTCCCATTCTTGTTCGATACACTGGACAAAATCGACCATTTTTGTTCGATTGAGTGGACAGAAATTTTAATCATAATTCGTCAAAATAAAACCACTCTTAAATTTCCACACACAAGAAGCAAATAATTATAAAGAGCTAAGCTAATTTTTTGAATGTGACAGACTTAATCGTTTTTTTAGGAGAGGGCAAAGGAACATGGGGGCACGTAATGAAAGTAGTTGAAGATTCACAATTCAGCAAGATTTACGTTATAACTCAAGAATTTTTCAAAGACAAAATAACAATTCAAAAAGAGCATGAGAAAATAGTTCTTAATGCTGAGAAGCCATTATCTGAACTTATTTCTGAATTGAAAAAATATTTCCAAGACAAAGTTTTTGGAGACATTGCGGTTAATATGTTTTCTGGCTCAGGAAAAGAACACATGGCGTTGCTTTCTGCACTTCTTCAAGTTGGAGCGGGAGT
>CAYHXI010000141.1:0-3379 GCA_964360565.1 uncultured Methanosarcinales archaeon
TTTCCGGAATAAAAAATCCATTGGTCGTCAAAACCGCCAATTATTTCCAATGATTTTCTGAAATCTGCCTGGCTATCGCTTCTTTCGCGCATAATTATGGCTTTCGGAAAAAGTTTTAAGATGTAATCATCAAATGATTTATATTCATTTTGATCTTCCGGATCGCCCAATTCATACCTAATAAGGACATGAGACCATTTATACGGAGCAAAACTGGACAAGGTGTATTTAGCTATATCTATCCTTCTAGGCATAGAATAATTTTTACAACCATTGCGCAACCAATCATTGGCAACCACATTCTGTTTGTTAAGTGGGGAATCGGTAATATAACTGTCAAAATATAAAATCATAAATAGATTAGTTGTTATTGTTTTTTAATTTAAACAGCATGTTCTTTTTCAATTCTTCCGTCAGAGCGTCCGGCATCATCTTCAATTCTAATAACATCATCTACTTGCGGAGTGGAAACTTCTTGGAGAACAATGTCTGTAATCGCAATGACACGGTGTTTTTTTGGTGGCACAACGGTAAAAAAATCATCCGCTTTCATTTTTTTCTTTTCAATCAAACCATTATCATTTTCAAGCCACACTTCGGCCTCGCCGGAAATAATATAATTTGTCTCAAGTTTCTCTTTATGATACTGAAAACTTGTTCGAGACCCGGCATTTATGTAAATCCTTTTATAACAATACTTATTGTTTAGCGCAAGCCATACTTCTTTCCCCCATGGTTTTTGAACGACTTTTGATTCGATGTTATTTGTTTTCATAATGACCAATAAGATCCATAAAGGTGTTAATAATATTTTCTTGAATATCTTCTCTTTTTGACAAGCATTCAATAATTTTTTTATAGGAATCAGAAGCAAAATGATAATGCCCCGCAAGCAGTGAGCATAATAATTTATTTTCATATCCATTTTTGTCAAGCCACTTTTTCCATTTGCCACCTTGATATGTTTCTTCCGTAAAATCAGTGGAATCTATGCCATAGATAAGACACTTGTTAAGCACAAACTGCGTTTGCACAACACCGAGCTGTGGCGCAATATTTAACGCATCAACAGTTTCGCCTCTAAGCAGTATGTCTCCTTTTGATAAATAATCGGCATTGTGCTCTTTTAATTTTAAGCCATTATTCCTAATGCGTTCAGACGCTTTCTCTACAAACTTCTTATTAAAAGATCCCGCTTGGTGGGTTTCTCTTACAAGACTTCCAGTCTGTATAACATAAAAATAAGGCTCACAAAAATTTTTGAAAAAATCAATTTCTTTTTCAATTTCTTCTATATTTGAAAGGCTATAATTAGTGCCAATATTTTCATCCGTTCCAATTTCTAAAAAAATATCAGGTTTAAGCAATAGGGTATGCTCAATGATTTTTTTTGACTCCTTGAGTCGTTCGCTGTAAGAACCCCTAAAATGACATAAGTCTATGTGAATGAGGTCAAAACCATTTTTGGTATCCTCTTCAATTGTCTTGTAAACATCAGACAAGTCATCAATCCCATTAAACCCCGGACCGCAATGGTCTCTGCAAATATGCACCTGTGCATGAGGGTACTTTTTTTTCATCTGAGTGACATACTCCATATATTCTTTTGTTGTCCAATTGTTTACATAACCGCCATTCCAATCAATTTGATTTTTTGAAGCAATCAGCATTAGTTCCTTTCGGTGAAAATGCGAATATAGAAAAACCGCCTCAATCGCCTCAGAACTCATTGGTCCAATACCGAGCTTGGAATTTATGTTCTTTTGTTTTTTCGTATTCATTAAATGTTTTTTAAAGTCTTGTAAAGCATATATCTCCCCAAGTGATATAACATAGAACCAAAAGGCTCCATATGCAATGGGGACATATTAAGAAAAATCAAAGCCGTAATGGTTTTAATTTTTTTGATATCAAAGCCATTTTTCTGTATAAATGATTCATAAATATCTTTTATTTCTAACAATTTGTGTTTTGTGTAAAAATCATAATATACACTCGAATCCCCAATCTCAAAAGAAAACATATTTTTTTTAATAAGATTATATGGTAGCAAAATACCGCCGTATAATTTTGCAAGGTCGTAATACAAATCTCCAACGGCAGTAAGTCCGCCAAAATCATGACGCCAATCTAAAAGTACAAAAGCGTCTTTTGAAGATGCTGTGTCGCCAAAGACAGACAAAATATTATCAAACTGCAAATCTCCATGGAAATTAGCAGGCGTGCCTTGCGATAACGACTTCCAATCAACCAGACCAAGCAAATCATCGACATGAGGGACGAAGACATCATTTATGTTTTTTGTCTCATGCCCGCGAGCTGTCTTTTTATGAAACATATTTAGTCTATCTTTTGTTTTTTGATAATAAAATGCGTGACAAGCGTCGTAAAAATTTTTTTCATCTTTACCTGATAAAGAATTTTTTTTCCACAAATATGTCTGCGCCCAACGCAAAAAATTATTAAATATATTGGAATTTATATTCTCATACAAAACTTGACCACCAACCTTCTTGTAAGAGTAAAATTGACCCTTAATTTCTTCTACTTTAGGGCACAGTCCTTTGAGATGACCTATTGCCCGTTCGTATCTTTTTTTTGCTACATCTTCATTGGCAAAAAATTTTATAACTTTCCCGTCAATAAAATATAAAAATTCATCACTTTTACTAAAATCAAACTCTTGGTCTTTGTTAGAAAAATTTTTATTAGTTTCAAGGTATTTTTTTAACGTTCCAGTGTCAAACCATGTAAACCCAACAGGGATAAGGTTTTTTTCTATAAGCTTCTCAAACCCATTCGTTACTTGAATTTCTCCATTAATACTACCTTTGTTTTCTTCAAGGGCTTTAAAAAAAACATCGTAATCACTTACGCCCGCAAGTCCAATAAATGCAAAACGATTATTGTTTTTTATTTTGTCGTCTAGGTGATAAACTAAATTATCCTTGATGCGAACGGTGCAATATTGTTCAGTGTCTTTTACTGGAGCAATGCCAAACCAATTATGATCAGGATTTGGTATTTCTTCTAAAACTATTGTATCTGCGGCAAAAAAAACAAAAGGGGTTTGAAGGTAATTTTTACATTGAAGCAAGGAATATCCAGGACCAGAACCGAGACCAGTATATTTATCAACATCAACAAATGTGAACAGTCGATCTGGATGCGCGATAGCAAGATAGTTTTTTACCGTATCCTTTTTGTGACCAACAGCAACTACAATTTCAATATCTTTTGGAAACTTTTCAACAATATGAGAAATAACAGCCTTAAAATTAACAGGCAACACAGCCTTGTGAATATGATTGGAGAGTTCGCCTATGCGACTGCCAACGCCGGCGGCTAAAATACATACTTTATATTTCATATAATTTTT
>CAYHXI010000142.1:0-3269 GCA_964360565.1 uncultured Methanosarcinales archaeon
TCGATTATTTATGTTAGTTGGTTATATAATGATTGACGACGCCGTATTACTAATTTCCTTCACCGAATTCACAACAAACACTCTCGCCAGAGCAAAGAAAGGAATTACAACAACTAATCCAAACAATATTCCAACCCAATAATTCAATTTATAGAATATGTAATAATCCGCTCCTAGAACCGCTGAAGAGCACAAGAACGCAACAGCAACTATTTGAGTGAGTTCTCTCCAATTATCAACCGCAGTTTTAAACGTTTGTTTGAAAAAAATCAGTTGTCCGATTCTTGCAAAAGAAATGGTTCCAAAATAAATTACTGCTAAAGTTCCTAGAGACATAAAAATTCCTGCACTTCCTCCAGAGCTAACTAACAATATTTGAAGTAGAACAAGCGCTAAGAACCAAAATAAAGTCCAAAATAAGAATTGTCCAGTAAATTTAATAGCACTAACTTTTTCATGAACTATTTTGTGAGCTAAAAACCAATTAATTCCTTGGAATAATGCAAACAAACCTAGAAAAGACAATATTAAATAAGTAAAGTATTTCAAAAATTGATTGTAATTCTTCATAAACTCAACATTTTGTGCAAGAACAGCATCCATCTCTGAAACATTAGTTAAATTTAAAGCAGTTGTTTCTTGAACAATAGAAAACAGTTTAGAGGAGTACTCTCCCAAAGAAAAATAAAGATTTGTCTGCACATATACAAGTGAAGCAAAAAAAGCAACGTCAACAATTATGAAAAGAACTAAAAGCAACTTATTCTTCAGAAGTAATTTCCACGCACTTTTAACGTTTTCTAAAAGCATTCTTTAAGTAATCACACAAATCTTTTTAAACTTAGCGATTCACATAACAAATAAAATGGCAGAAAAAAATTCAGACAAAAAAGAAACTGGAATTACAGTTAAAAAAGAAGAAAACCCTAGTGAGTGGTATACTCAAATAATTCAAAAAGCAGATTTAATTGATTATTCTTTAGTTTCCGGATGTTATGTTTACAAACCAAATTCTTATTCAATCTGGGAAAAAATACAAGCATATTTCGATAAGAAGATTAAATCAATCGGAGTAAAAAACGCTTACTTTCCTCTACTAATTCCTGAAAGTTTGCTAAAGAAAGAATCATCTCATATTCAAGGCTTCGCTCCAGAGGTTGCTTGGGTCACTCAAGGAGGAGACACAAAGCTTGCTGAAAGACTTGCAATAAGACCTACTTCAGAAACAATAATGTATGACTCATACTCAAAATGGATTCGCTCCTACAGAGACCTTCCTCTAAGAATAAATCAATGGTGTAATGTTGTAAGATGGGAGTTCAATCATCCGGTTCCTTTTTTAAGAAGCAGAGAGTTTCTGTGGCAGGAAGGACATACAGTTCATGCAACAAAAGAAAGCGCAGATAAAGAAGTGCTTCAAATACTAGACTTTTACGCTGAGCTTGCAGAAGAATTACTAGCAATTCCAGTAATAAAAGGCAAAAAGTCCGAAGGAGAAAAGTTTGCAGGAGCACTATACACAACAAGCATAGAAACTTTTCTACCTAATGGAAAAGCTATTCAAGTTGCAACTTCTCATTGTCTTGGACAAAATTTTGCAAAAGCATTCGGAATCGAATTTCTCGACGAAAAAAACAGCAAACAATTTGCATGGCAGAACAGCTGGGGAATCAGCACAAGAACAATAGGAATACTAACAATGATGCATTCCGACAACAAAGGATTCGTAATGCCTCCAAAAATAGCCCACACACAAATAGTTATTGTACCTATACTTTTCGAAGACTCTAAAGAAAGTGTTAAAAAAGTTGCTCAAAAAATAAAAGAGGAGCTTACAAATTTTGCAGTTGAACTCGACGACAGAGAAGAATACACCGCAGGATGGAAATTCAACAATTGGGAGCTAAAAGGAGTGCCATTAAGAATTGAATTAGGTCCTAAAGACGTTCAAAAAGACCAAGTTGTTTTAGTGAGAAGAGACACTGGCGAAAAAAGTTTTGTAAAAATATCTGAAATAAATAAAGAAGCTGAAAAATTACTTTGGGAAATCCAGCAAAATCTTTTCAAAAAAGCGAAAGAAAACATGCAAAAGAATACTGTTGAAGCGTCTAAATTTGATGAACTGTTAAAAGCTCTCGAGCAAAAGAAACTTGTTAAAATGCAATGGTGTGAAAAAGAAGAGTGTGTTACAAAGCTTAAAGAAAAAAGCGAAGGAGTAAAACTACTCAACATTCCTTTCGAGCAGCCTAAGAAGCTGAATAATTGTGCAGTTTGCGGCAAAAAAGCAGAAGTGTTAGCTTTTGTTGCGAAGAGTTACTGAAAATTGACAGAAATAAAATTACCTTGGAAAAATGCAGAAGATTCTGCAAGACAAAAAGTGGTTGAATTACTGGTAGTTGTAGAGTCTATTCTTTTTAAAATCGAAGAGTTGAAACAAGAATACAAAGAATTTCCGGAAGATGGAGATGAGAAAGAGAAATCATCTTTGGCGTTAAGAATTTTAGAAGGAATTGTATATAATTCTAAACGAGTGAGTGTATTATTAAATCAAAAAACATATTATAATGAACTGGTTGAAAGAGAACTTCTCAGATTAAATTCAGAATATAGAAAATATATCAGTCCTTATGAAAACGAATTGGGCAAGGAATTCTTAAAAATTATTGAGAAATATCATAATGCTCTTTGCATCGCAATAGAAGTTGTTGATGGACTTAAATATGCAATCAAGAGAGCAATACAGTTCCAAGTAAAAACAAATCCAAGCAAATATAAAAAACTTAACTTAACAATAACATATGGAAATTCAACCAGGCAATCTAGCGATGTCTCCTCAATAATTTATGAATTAAAAGAATAGGCATACAAATCAAAAAAAAGCGATGAAGAAATAATACAAGAATCAAATGCAAAAATAATTGGAGCGTGCAATAAAGTTTTCGCAAGTCCAATAATTGAAAGAATGCTTGGAAAATCTTTCAATTACAAACTTCAGATATATGTTGCAGATGTTCCAAATGCGAGTGGAATTTTTGGATACATGCATAAATGGTTCTTCAAGAAAAATCAAATGCTTGTTCTGAAATTTATTCCTGGAACAAATGAATTAATAATTTCTTTAGGCATAAAATCAGTATTTAAAGATGATGAAGAGGAAATAACAAAAACGCTGATTCATGAATTTACTCATGCATACGACTGGAAATTAAGAGAGGAACTAAAAAACAAAACACTTGAAAATTTTTCAAAACCTCACAAAATTTTATTGA
>CAYHXI010000143.1:0-3226 GCA_964360565.1 uncultured Methanosarcinales archaeon
TAACAACAACATTAGGAGCTGTTGTACTTTCTTTAAGTACAATCTCTTGCGGTAATGAAGAAGTAAAACCTGTACAACCAGTACAAAATGAACCTGTTCAAACAATTGAACATACTTTACAAATAACTCCAACTGGAGATTATGACAAAGAATTCGCCGGAAAAGTTTTGGAATTAGCAGAACTTGCTTTTACTAAACTTAAGGGAAAGTATGAAGTACTACCTTATGAAGAAAGCAACGTTGTTCGTGCTAGTTTCGAGGAAAACGGCAATAAATACTATATCATGGTATCTGATGTTGATGAAAAAAAATTAGAGGGAATGGTATTTATTCCTGAACAACCTATTGCGGATGCAATACTTTTGGAAAAGAGGTCTCCAGAAGGTGAGCGAGATGAAAAATATCTCTTTGTTTCTAACTCTGGACTGAATGGAAATATTTTTGATGGTGTTGCTAGTGTTTTAAAAGTAGAGTATACTCCTGCAACAGAAGAAGAGTATCAAAAGCTCAATATTACTGAAGAAAATTTAAAAAAATATAATTGGCTAAGCAGTAATACAGAACACAAACCTTTCTTCGACCAAGAATTCAGAAAATTAGTCGATGAATTGTTAGAAATTTATAGGAAGGAATAAAATACAAGGCACAATTGCTTTAAATTTTTGCTGAATGAAGACTCAGAGTCTGAATTCGCAAAAATTCTCTACAAAATTCTCGATAACTCTTAAAGTTGCAGAATATTTTTCAGAAATCTTTTCTGGAGAGAATACTTCTTTCCCATCTCGAAGAGCCATCTTTTGTGCTACAGGCATAGTTATTTCTGGATGAAATTGCACACAAAAAAAATTTCTCAGCTGAAAAGCCTCGTTGCACCAATTCGAAGACAAAAGTTTTGCACCTTGAGGAAGTTCAACTGCAACATCTCCGTGGCTTTCGTAAACAAAAAAATCGCGAGGGAGCGAATTAAAAATATCGTGTCTTTCTACTTTTATCAGCTTGAATCCTTCTTCATATTTTCCGCTGCTTCTGACCGTTCCTCCAAATGTATCTGTAATTATTTGAAATCCAAAGCAGATTCCCAGAGTTGGAATGGAATGTTCATCAAGTTGTCTTACAAATTCTTTCAAGTTATTTATCCAAGAATGTTTTTCGTAAACTGAAGCTCGTGAGCCAGTTATAATCGCTCCAGAGTAATCCAATCTTGAAGGAAATTGATTGTCAAAACAATTAAGAATATCTGAATTTATTCCTAACCTATTCAAGTGTGCTCTAATAAGTTCTCCCCCGTTTGTATCTGCTTCCTCATCATAGTCGCAGTTAAGTATTAGAACTTTCATGTTCACCATCGATAAATCTGTTTATTAAATACGTTTTTAATTCTTCTGTGGACTCAGGCTTTAACTTCAAAATTAATTGTGCATCATTTCCTTCTCTAATTACTTCATTCACCATTTGTCCAAGAAAATTCGCTTCCCGAGAATATCCTCTTCCTTCAAGTCCTTTAATTGCTGTTGCAGTTAAGTTATCAAGGGCGTCGACAATTCGCACTCCATCTATTACCCCCTCTAAGCCGTCTTTTGCTGCGATTTCTAAGTCTTCGTAAGTTCCATTAAATGGGGTGAATAAATCAGAATCTTCATTATCTGCGATAAAGTATGAGATTCCCAAAACAAAATTATTCATCATTTGTATTCGTTCTATTGTTGTTGGCATTTCAAGAATTCTTACTTCGAGAGAGAAAAGACTGCTTCCTCCAGATTCAATGTTTCCATGATCTGGACGAATTCTTACTGGCCAGTATATTTGGTGAGGTTCTAATCTTTCAAAAGGTAAAAATTTAGCAAGCTCAGATTCATTTGAATCCATCTCTCCTGCAGAATGTCTTCTGTTGACTTCATCGGAAACTTCTTGAAGATGAAAAAAATATTCTTCTAAATTATTAATTTTTGGAACCGCTCTCCACATTTCTTTTGGAAAAAATCTACATAATTTTTCATATTGAGATACTCTTCTGCTTAGTGCGCCAACTTCTTCTAAAACATCTTCTCTCACCCTATAAGGTGAACTTGCACTAAGAGCTAAAAGTACAGGATTTATATTTTTTAAATAATTGAAAAGCTCGAAACCTAATTCTTCGTCTGTCACTCCTAAAACTATTTGTTGGCTGGTGATATCTAAAAATCCCTCTGCGCATGAATCTGACAGAGAAGTCGTTCTGTATCTTCTTGGGCTGACATCAGAAACATCTTTCAGAAGTGATGAGCCTCCGTAAAGATATCCTCCCAAATCACGTGCTTCCTGCTGGAGTTTTTTAATTAAATCTGATGCTCTTTCATTTAGTTCTCTTACGTCTTTTTTCATAGAAACATTTAGTTCCACTACATCTCTTGGATTTATTTCGTGAACTATTGGTAGATTGCTATTTTTTATCAGCACTCTTGCATCTAAGTTATCGAGACATATTTCTAATTCATTGCTTACTTGACCTATGTTTCTCATTTTATCTCATAAGTTACGAAAGTTTTATAATAACTTAATGTTACCATTATAACAAAATAAGTGTGAAATGTTAATTTACAAATATGACAACAATATCAAATATTGCACAAAAAATAGTGCGCGAGAAACCTTTTTTAGAGGAGGCTTTAGCTAAAGGCCTGATAAATTATGCCGCACTAGCAGAGAACTTTCAAGAAGAGATAGAAAAAGAGCTGAGAAAAAAAGTTAAAATTTCAGCTATCGTCATGGCTTTACGTAGATTAGCGGAAAAATTAGAAACTGAGTTAATCAAAAAAACTTCTTTCCAATTTAAAGAAACAGATGTAACAATAAAGTCTGATTTAGTTGAGTTTACAGTTCAAAAATCTCCCACAGTAATTAACAGCATAAGAAAAGTTTACGACTCTGTAGACTTCAGCAAGGGAGACTTCTTGACAATGACTCAAGGAATTTACGAAATTACTTTAATTTTCAACAAAAAATATAAAAACAAATTTGAAAAAATATTCGAGCACGAAAAAATCATCAAAACAATAGAAGAACTTGCATCAGTTACAATAAAAATTCCTATCGACGTTGTAGAAACAGTTGGATTCTTCTATATCATAACGAAAGCTCTAAACTGGGAGAACATTAACATAATTGAAATAGTATCCACGTTAACTGAACTAACATTCATTGTAAAAGAAGATGACGCTCCCAGAGCGTTTAAGGTGTTGAAGGGATT
>CAYHXI010000144.1:0-3226 GCA_964360565.1 uncultured Methanosarcinales archaeon
TTGCCACCAATTAGGATTACTAAATAAGTTATCACCAACTTTGCCGTAATTCTCTAACATAATGTCATCTAAAATACTTCTTAATTGATTAACTATTTTCAATGCTTTTGCCTCTCTGGATTTTCTTGCGTTTATCTTAGGTGTTATTTCACAATATTTTCCGCCAAGTTTAGTAGAAAGTACTTTCAAAGTGTTCCCTAAATCAACATGTTCTTGTAAAGTTATTTTGTTTTCACTCATTTTAAAGCTAAATTTGAGCAGAGTACTCTCTTTAAAATAATTGTGGGTTTGCTAAGTATATTTTCCAAGACACAAAACCTTAAATATCAGCGTAACATTAAGTTAATTAAATGTTACATAAAGTAACAAGGTGATTTATGGGAGTTGTAAGAATCGACGATAAACTAAACAAAGAAGTTCAAGATTGGCTTAATGATAATGGAAACAAGTATAAACACCCTTCAGTTTCAGCTTTTGTCAATAATGCAGTTTATGAAAAACTGAAGGAAATCAAAGCTAAAAAATGAGGTTGAAATGAACGATTCCGCTCAAATGCAATTAATTCAATTTTCAGGCGAAAGAGTGTCAAAAATATTTGAGAAAAATGAAGATAATGGAAAATCAGTACAGTTAATGAAAGTTCTAGGTGAAATACCTTTAGAATTAGAGGACAATTCTTATTTAAGTATTTTCAGAGAGTCTGAACGCAGCATTCATAATATCTCATTATATCCTTGTAAATTTATTCCAGAACTACCAAAATGGGCCATAAAAAAATTTTCAAATAAAGGAGATATAATCCTGGATCCATTTGTCGGCTCGGGAACTACTTTTGTAGAATCTATTTTGTTGGGACGTAATTGTTTAGGAATAGATTATAATCCATATGCAAGATTAGTTAGTAAAGTTAAATCGACATTAATAGATCCTAAACTAATAAAATCGGAGTATTTGCAAATATTAAGAAACTTAAACGAAGATAAAACCAGTGCATTAAAGCCAACATTCAAAGGAATTGATTTCTGGTTCAATCAACAAGTAATCACGACATTATCTAGATTAAAAAAACAAATTTCTTTAATAGATAACTCTAATTTAAGAGATTTTTTTAATGTGGCATTCTCAATGACTGTAAGAAAAACATCTTATATCGCTCCAGGACAGATATTAACTGCTAAGAGAAAAGATTGGAGAGAAATAAAACAATTGAATGAAAAAGATACTTTGAACTTATTTGAACAAATATGTACTGAATATATTTCTTATTTTGAGAATTTTTACAAAACTGCAGATAAAACAACATATGCTAAAATAATTGGAATCGATGCAAGAGAAATTTATTTACCTTCTGAAGTAAATTCAGTTGATTTAATTGTTACTTCCCCTCCATATATTAATGCAATGGATTATGTTTGGGGGAATAGATTAAGACTTCATTGGCTAGATCTAGTTAAGAATGATGAAGATAGGTTAAATTTGTATAATTATGAAATAGGAACAGAAAGAATTCTCAGAAAAGAGTATGAAATTATTGGAAAAACAGGCATTCCTAAAATAGATAAAAAATTGAGGACATTTATAATTATAATAATTCAGATACTCAAAGTAAACTTCGATCGAGGGTAGTTTTTAAATATTTTACAGATATGAAAAAACATTTTGAAGAGGCCAAAAAAGTTCTGAAAAATAACGGCAGGTACTGTTTAGTTATAGGTGACAACAATATACGAAAAGTATTTGTACCAACATCAGAATTTTTAATACTCTTGGCAGAAGAAGTCGGTTTCGAAAGAGAAATGCAATTCAACATAATTCTAAAGAATAAATCTCTTAATTTTAAAAGAAATATAGATTTTGCTAACGAAATAAAATACGACAGAATGATTGTTTTAAGAAAAAATTAGTCTTTTATTACTGGATACTTACCATTTAACTTTTTTAAAAATTTAATCAGATCAAATTTTGATTGTTTTTTTATGAAGTCAAAACATTCTTTTCCAACCAATATATTCCATCCACCAGCATTACTTGCAGTAATGGCTGCAGGTAAGTTATCTTGTCTTAAGAATAACATAGTTGGTTCGTATCCTGTGTCTCTTAATCTCTTAGCATATTGCCTGAACTTTTTCAAGGTTCCAGAATCTCCAGATCCAACACGATATTTTGCTTCTATTGCTATTTTTCCAATCACGCAATCACAAATTTCATCATTACCTTCTTTTATGCCAGTTGAATAATCTTTTCTTTGAGAAAAAACTGCTTTTATAATTCCTTCCCAGCATTTGCCAAGCTCTCTACCCCAATATTGCATGTTTTTTTGTTTCATATCTGGAGTAATATTAAAAATATTCATTAAAATATCTGAATTACTTTCTTCTTTTAGAATCTTTTTGTTGGAGAATGCAGCTTGATATTTTTGTATTATTTCAAGTATCTTTTTTTCTACCATAGTGTACTATAAAGCTCAGTTGTTTAAATATCTTCTACTTTTAGAAGTATTTTCTATTTAATAAATTCACACAAAAACACTTTTTCCCATCGCTACTTTTAAATAATCCATCACATTCATATTCCTCATGTCAAAGAACTTCCTCCAAACAGGTTTATCCGCAGCAGTGAAAGCAGGAGAAATAGTTAAATCTTATTACGGCAAAGACTTAGATGTTGCTTTCAAGCGAAGCAAGGAAGATTTAGTAACCGAAGCTGATTTTGAGGTTGAGAAAAAGATTAAAGAAATAATTCAGCATAATTTTCCTGAGCATTTTATTCTAGGAGAAGAAACAAACATAACAGCTGGGAAAAGTGATTATGTTTGGATTATCGACCCAATAGATGGAACGAGCAACTTTGTTAAAAAGATTCCTTACTTTGCAATAAGTATAGGTCTACTAAAAGGAGCAAAGCCGATTTTAGGGATAGTTTACAATCCGATAACAAATGAGTTGTATTCTGCATTTGAAGGAGTAGCATATTTTAATGGCAAAAAAATCAGCGCGAATTCCAAAGCAGATTTAAAAGATTCAGTTATTTTTGTTTCAGAAAATCACGACAAACCTCTGAAAGATGAATTAAAAAGTTTGATTTCTAAAATTAATACAAAAGTCGAATTCAAAAGCACTGCTTTAGCGCTTTGCCAGACCGCAGCAGGAGTTAGTGATGCTTTCTTCAAATTAAGCACCAAATCATGGGATGTGATTGCAGGACACTACATTGCAGAATGCGCTGG
>CAYHXI010000145.1:0-3161 GCA_964360565.1 uncultured Methanosarcinales archaeon
GAAACCTTTATAATCAACTATCTTCTCAAGAATATACATGAAGACTTTATTCATCCATGCCAAATCTAGCGTCGATGTAAAAATTCCTGATTCTTTGCTAGCGAAGCTTCCGAAACAAAAATACGGTCTAGTTACAAATATCCAGCACATGCAAAAATTGAGAGATGTTCAAGCGCAGTTGAAAGATTCAGTTTATGGAGGGCAAGTAGTTGGTTGCCGTCCAGATGCAGGTTTAGCGATAGAAAACAAAGTTGATGCATTTTTATTTGTGGGAAATGGAGTTTTTCATCCTATTCAAGTTGCTATTAAAACAAATAAAGATGTATGGCTCTGGGACCCGACGCAGCAAACTCTTAAAATTTTAGATCCTAAAGCTGTTGAATCCTACAAAAACAAAAAGAGAACTTCTTTTAAAAAATTCTTAAATGCAAAGACTGTCGGAATATTAGTTTCTACGAAAGTCGGACAGAACGACAACAAAATTGCTAACTACAGCAAAGAATTAAAGATGAAGAAAGCTTTGGAATTGAAAGCTCGAACTGACAAAAAGTATTATTTATTTGCTTTTGACACTTTGCTGCAGTACGATCTAGAAAACTTCAATTTCATAGACCTCTGGGTTAACACTGCCTGCAATAGAATCGGCGATGAAAATCCCAAAATTTTAGAAATAGACGACCTTTTAGAGTTTGAGAAAACTGGTGGAATATGAGAACTGGTCTGTGGTCAGTAGTCTGTAGTCAGTGGTTTGTTGTAATTACTTTTTTGTTTTTGTTGAGTGCCTGTTCATCAAACTCAGTAATTATAAATGGCTCAAAAGTAAACGTGGAAATCGCAGATTCGCCTGAAGAGCATCAGAAAGGATTGATGTTCCACGACCCTTTGAAAGAAAACGAAGGCATGTTGTTTATTTTTCCTGATGAGTCTAAACGAAGCTTTTGGATGAAAAATGTATTTTTTCCAATAGATATCGTTTTCTTAAACTCTGAAAAGAAAGTTGTCGATTTAAAAGACGATTTTTATCTCTGTGTAAAAGAACCTTGTGAACTATTCACTTCAAAGCCAGCTAAATACGCAATCGAGCTGCAAAGAAACTTCATCGAGAAGCACAATGTTAAAGTCGGGGATTTGGTGGAAGTTTAGATATTACTTTCTAATTTATCCAATAGTTTAAATGCTTCTTTGTCAAACTTAGAAAATGCAAACCATTTCTTGCCTAAGTCTTTTAGTGATGCTCCAAAATGGTAAACTTCCTTATTATCAATTATGAGAAACCTGTCACGTGACTGTTTGAATTCTTTTAACTCAATGGGAGAATATTGTGCATTATATTTTTCTAAGTCAAGAGACAACTGTTTAGAAATATCTTTAGTAAATATGGTGACTTGCACACTTTTATTTCTTTTGATGAATAGTGTTAGAACAGAATCATCAATGTAATTGTCAATTAAAATTATTGATTTATTTGCAGTTCTTATTAAGTCTGAAACAAATTTATATGCATCAAATATTTGGCCTTCAAAAAATATGCCTTTTTCAGGTTTTATATCTTTGTTTTGTATGGCATCAAATATTTCCTCAAATTTCTGGTCATGTTCAATTTGCTTTTTTTCAACAAAATCCAATCTTTGAAATATCTGGGCATTTGAAGAGATAAATCTTCTCATGACAACAAATGCATCCATTATTTGAATACTTATGCTCACCGCAGTATCACTTTTCAAAACTCCTGAGAGCATTGCGACTCCTTGCTCAGTGAAAGCATAAGGCAAATATTTTCTATGTGTTCCACGTCCTTTGTTTAAGGTCACAATTTGTGACCTTAGAACTTTTGTGTTTGAAGTCACAATTTGTGACCTCAAGTTTTCGAATTCATCTTCAGTTAACTGAAACATAAACTGTTCAGGAAATCTTTCGCTATTTCTCTTGACAGCCTGATTTAATGCTTTTGTTGGCACTTCATAAAGAGTGGCAATGTCGCTATCGAGCATTACTTGTGAGCCACGGATAGTATGAATTCTATTTTGTATATTATTTGTTATTAGGGAATTAGCATCCATATTTTCATTTTAACAAATCACTCCTTAATATGTCTTTCGTCAATAAATCCGCAAGATTTGCGGATTAGCAGAAACTTTATTAAAAATAAACTATTTTATCAATAAAACTGAAGATATAGTTTGGTCATTTTTTGCAAATATCTTTTTTACAGGAAGGTATTCACTTAATAAGCCAGGATTGGTTCTTTCATAAAACACTTCTCTCACCCCATCTGAAGTTCTGCAAATTATCCTGGTGCCTTTTATTGACTCATTCCATACTTTGTGCAATATTTTATCTTTTGGTTTAGCTAAAAGTGCAATTACAATTACGGAATATTTATTTTCAGATAAGTTTTCACCTTTTTTATTGTAGATTTTTATTTTATTGGAAAGATTTAGTTTTTCTATCACTCTTTCAGACAATTTTACTGATATTTTATTTTTATCATAACAGTCCACAGAACATTTAGTAAACATATTTAAGAGAATGGCAGTTATCGGAAGTGGTCCACTACCTATGAAAAGAAAACTATCTTTTTCTGAAATTTTGGCTAGATTAATTTCATTCTTTATTAATTTAACAAATCGAGTATATAATAAATAATCTTTGAGTTTTTTTATACCTTTCAGAAAGTTATTCACAAATTCTTGTTCTAAGTCAGTTTCAAACGTTTCATATGTCTGTTGTAGTAAAGGTAATGAATTTTTAACTTTTTCATAACTTAATATGGTTTTCTCTTCACTCACAGTAAACTTCTTTTTCAAAATTAGTGCTTCTAATTCAAGCATTTTTGATTTAATTAAATTAGTATCTGTGTGTCTTTTTGTCAAATAACTACCAACTTCTAATATTTCTGACATTAATTTATTTGTCTTTGGTGTTTTCATAAAATTTTTAAGTCACTATCTCCACTCCCTTCTCCGCCGTCAACGCTTTCCCAACCCCTTGTCCCATGGCATAAAAGAATTCTTCGAATCTTGTAGAAAAAGAATCCAGTAATCCTTTTTTGCTTTTGACTTCAGCTAATTTGGCAGTTAAATTTAATTTTTTCTCTAAATAACTTACAGCATCGTCTTTGCTTCCTATTTCGTCAACCAATCCGAGCTTCTGTGCTTCTT
>CAYHXI010000146.1:0-3114 GCA_964360565.1 uncultured Methanosarcinales archaeon
AATGTTTGATTCCCAGATAAACCGCCTTTCTTATCCTCATCAGACATTAGATTTACATCTTTGATCTCGCTTGGATCTACAATGCGATACAAAAATCCTGTCCCAAAAATATCTCGTCCATATTTCTCTTTTAGTGAATCAAAAAGGTTACGAATTTCTTGTTCAGACTGTTTATTTAAAAATACACGGACTGTTTCTTTGCTTGATCCGTATTCAGTAATTTTTTTATCAGTAATAAACTCAAAAAACTTATTTACCCGAGCTTCTCTTGTTTTCGTCGCTTCTTTGGTCGTAGAAAGTATCCCGACATATTTCCCATTACTACCAGTTGCAAGACCTTGCCCGCCATCAGTAATTAATCCAAGAAGCGTGATATCGCCAGCTTTTAACCCATCTCTATATTCAATCAATTGAGACCTATTCTTTGTGATATTTTTGCTCGTACTTATCCTCAACCACCACTTTTTCATCAAATCACTTACCGCATCATTATATTTATGATAAATAGTTAGATTTTCTGGTGTTGAATTGAAAATTACTTTATTGACAGCTTTTTCATAAATGATTTTCTCAACTTGTTGCTTGATCGGGTTTAAATAATCCACTTCTTTTTTTCCGTTTGATAACACAATTTCATTACCAATAAGAAAGTTGATTTTTTCTAACTGATTTGAATTTTTTTGCACAAGCACCACGCAAGTATCTACCATGACACTTTCAAAAGGGTTCGCGGTGTCGTAGATATCTACAAAATTATTTTTTAGTAATAATTCCCGTACATTCTTTTTAGTTTGAATTGTCCAAAATGTCTTGCTAGTAATATATGAAAGCACGCCCTGATCTTTACAGAGTTCAAGCCCTTTAAAATAAAAGTGAGAGTAAAGATCATCAGCAAAGCCGAAGTTAGCTTCAAGATCTTTTTTAGATTTTAGATCAACTCCTTTTGTTGAAACATATGGTGGATTACCAATAACCACATCAAAGCCAGTGGTAACATCGTGCATAAGCATTGGATCATAGAAGGTCGCGGGACTAATTTGCCTTATGGGATGATATGAGCGCAATTGCTCGTATTTTTTTGACTCAAACAAGCCAGCAGATGAAAGTTTCTGATCTAATTCTTCTTCTAACTTTTTCTTATCTTTCCAACTTGCCTTAAAGTATTTTTTCTTGATTGCTATTAATTCCTCTTGGAGATTAGTTTGTTTCTTTTTACCTTTAGTCGGTAGACCATCATAAAGTCCAGAGTCTTTGTCTAACTTTAATAGACTATTAGCACATACAAATTTAAATTCTAGATTTGGCAGTGTATCAATTCCTCCATTTTTATTATTTTCACTATATTCTTGATCTACAACTAACGCTAAAAATGCTCTGAGTCTAGAAATCTCTACAGCCATTGGCTCAATATCAACTCCATAAATATTATTTTCTAAAATCCTTAATTTTATTTCATACTCATTGATTGTTCTATTTAAACGAGTGTAAATGCGAAGTAGTGTTTGAAGCATTCCAATAGGAAATGCGCCTGATCCACAAGCTGGATCAATGGACTTCATATCTTTTAGAATATCTATAACCTTGTCACCAAAACCACCTTTTTTTGATATATCACGAATCTTATTTGATTCATTGTTTGCCCATTCATAGTCTGGAGTATCTATCAACCGATCAATATCGGCACTGTACTCTGCTTTATCAAGCGACGAATATAAAAATTGTCTTACTGATTCACGACACATATATTGCACAATTTCACGTGGTGTATAAAAAGCACCTTTTGCTTTTCTCGCCTGCTCACCCGTTTCAGTAGTCATGCTTGCGAGCAGATTTTCAAATACACGTCCTAGCATTTCTGGATCGATAGCAACTTGTTCAAAATCTGGTGTTGATTCGTCGGTAGTAAAATTATATTCGTCTAGATTTTTGTAAAGATTTATAAAAAAACCTTTTGGAAAAGAGAAGGCGTCTTTTGAGGTGTCATTTTCTTGACGATAAAATAATCCGCCGTTTAAATACGGAGTCTTTAAATCATCGTGTAAGGCATCTCTCAATTCTATTGGTTTATTTAGTGTTTCAAAGAAAAGACGCTCAAGACGAGTTTTATAATAAACTTCATCATCTAAATCAGATGTTTTAAAATAAGAGATCTTTTCATCTGAGATAAAATCTTTTTTTCTTAGAAACCAAACAAAAAGAATTCGCCCAATTAAACGATTGGAAAATTGTTTTGCGCTGTCGGTATTGAATATTTTTTTAGATTCTAAGTGTTGTTTAAGATCAGTAAATGCACTAGAAATCATGTCGTAGAATTGCTGATTGACCACCTTAAGTTCAAATGAATTCCAAAGTGATTGATGAAGATATTCTCGTTCAAAACGCTTTTCCCCTGAGGCAATTTCAAGCCAAGAAGACAAAATTTTCTTCTGTGTATTATTGAGTTTATTTCTAATTTCTAGAACACGAACAGATCCGTTATTTGATAGAGCAATAGTAACGCCATCTGCCTTAGGATTAATAATAAAATCTATTCCAACCAATGTTTTCTTATCTGCACGAGTTCTTTTGTTATCTTCAAAATTATCAACAAATCTCACGATACCTTTAATACGATCTGATGCGATTTTGTTTACCCAGTAAACTTTTATCTCGAGGGGAATATTTTCAGTATGTTTTAATACTTCACCAGCTCGCTTGTCTGGAAAAATTTCATGCCATAAAAACCATGGTTCATTTTTTATAAATTTTTGATCGAGAATAAAGCTAAATTTACTTTTTTCTGGGGTTTGTATTCCCAATAGAGAAGCAAGTTCTACTATTAGATCTTGGGCAGTAAGAAAACTTGGATTTGTCTCAAGTTTAACAATCTTCAAATCTATATTCTGAAGTTTAAGGTCAGCACGGGATTCTTTTTTCTTCTTAGAGTTTTGCATTATAAGAATAAATAACAGGATCACCCTCTATGACAAGTTTTGTTTCTGCTTGAAGATCGAGTTTCTTAACAATTTTTTCTGATTTTTGAATAAGCTCAATCAATGTTTTTTGATTCATAGGATTACCATCCTTGATATCTGTATGCAATCTCTTTAATCGTAAAATAAGGTAGTTTCTGTC
>CAYHXI010000147.1:0-3071 GCA_964360565.1 uncultured Methanosarcinales archaeon
TAATCCAAATCAACTCAGAGAGATATGGTTGTAGTTTGTTTCTGTAGTTGGGTAGAAATAAAGTTATCGGGACTCGCTCCATTGCGGGTAGGAAACCCCGCAATCGAGCGGCATTTTCAGATCGTCCAATTTTAATCTTCTCTTCCTCTGTATCCCTCTCTTCTTCCGGCAAGACGAGAGGGAGAACTTGTTTGTTAACCGCTTGTGTGTTCCGGTCGGTTAATCTTCATTTTGCTTTTTAGCTAATAGTCCGACCGGTTAATGTTGAAATCCTAAAACCAGAAGGAGTAGAATAAAAGAAGTTTAATTAGAAAATTATTATGAAACTAATCCGTAAAATTACTTCATCAGGAAAATATTCTAAAGTAATTGTTATCCCCAGAGAGTTCCTAAAAGCTTTATCATGGAGACAAAATCAGAATCTTGAATTAGAGTTAGATGAAAAAGGCAGAAAGATTATCATTCGCGACGCCAAAGACAAATGAAAAACAAAGTTACTTATTTTATTCTTGTTCTGTTTTTGATGCTTGCTTCTTTCTTCTCTGGTGGATATCTTGAAAGGCAAAAAATCAAAACCACCCCAATCACCCCAATACCCCTAATCTCCCCAATTCAAAAGCTAACTGTTATTGAAGTTACCGACGGTGACACAATGAAATTAAGTGATGGTAAAACTTTCAGACTTTATGGAGTTAATGCTCCTGAAGTTAAAGAACCGTTATTTGAGGAAGCAAAAGCGTTTACCCAAAATTTAATATTGAATAAAGAAATCAGTTTTGAGCAAGAAGAGAATTACAAGGAAGATAAGTTCGGAAGAATGTTAGGTTATGTAATAGTTTCCGGAGTTAATCTTAATATTGAGTTGATGAGAAATGGATTAGCCAGAGTTGTTCTTTATGAGAAAAGAGCGAAAATAAAATATCAGGATGAGTTATTGACTGCGGAAAAAGAAGCAAGGGAAAAAAGGCTGGGGGTTTGGAAAAAATAATAATTAATTTTATGGAATCTTCTTTTTTAGAAAAAATATTTATCAGTCAATTCGGCGCTATCAATCTTCCTTGGATTTCTAAAGATGTATTTTATAAACTACCTTTTAATTTCTGTGATCGTTGGTGTGAGAGATGCAGGTTATCCAATATTTGCCGTGTTTATCAGAAAGAAAAAGAGTCGAAAAAAAGATTTATCAAAGAAGAGATTGACCCTAAGAGTACCAGAGCGATGCTTTTTTCCATTACCGAAAGTTTTGAAGAAACAAAAAAATTATTGGAAAAAGATATGAAGAGATTGAAAATAAAGATAACTAAAAAAGATGATAAAAAGTTTGAGAAAGAAGAAGACGAAAAAGACAAGTTAGTTAATAATGATGATTTGACTCAAGTATCTAAAAAGCTTGCTTTTAAATTAGTGAAATTGGTTGAAGATCTTCATTATTATTTTCTTGAAGAAACTCCAAAAGAAATTAAAGAACCCTTAAGAATCCTAAATTATTATATGTTGTTTTTCTCTATAAAAATTCATCGGGCAATATTAAGTGATATTGAAGAAAAAGAAATGAAATATGAAGACAGTACTTTTGATTCAAAAAATTCTGCCTTTTTATCTTATGTTTCTATTATTAAAATAATTAACACTTTAAAAAACATTTCACTTTCAAAAAATCTTCACCAAAAAATTAATCGAAAAATATTAAAATTAATTCCTTTGTTCGAGGAATTAAATTTGATTTTGGAAGAAAGGTTTAATTTAGAATTTCAAAAATAAACTGGTAAAATATCTTCATGTCTCAAAATAATTTACCTCCGGGCCGAAGACAAATAATCAAAAAACTTATTGAGGAAAAAAATAAGGCATTGACGATTGATGAGTTGGTAAAATTTACTAAAATTCCAAAAGATAAAATCCGCCAAACTTTAACTACTTATGATGCGACGATTGTCAGAGTAGGTCCCCAAACATATGATACAGTTGAGAGAGTTTACCCTGGAAAAACTTTTCGCTATACGCCACAAAAAAAAGAAGTAGAAAAAGGAATACTTTCAAATGAGGAAGACGTTAGATTTTTCTTAATCGGTGTTTTTGATTACAACGCTAAAATTATTTTGATTCATAAAAATAAAAATCAGTATCCATTGAAAACTTGCAAGTCTTCAAAGTCTATTCCTTTTTCTTACTTTAGAGGTTTGGAGAAATGGTATAAAAAAGTTAGTTTTGAAAATGGAGATGATATTTTATTTACTTGTTTAGATTTCAATTAAAAAAAATATAAAATCATTCATCAGAAAAAGAAAGATCGAGATGAGTTTGTTATAAAAATTAAAAATAAAAAATTAGCTTATTTGGTTTATAGTATTCTTTCTTAATACCGTTTCTAAATATGAACTTGATATGTTTTTGATAAGAAAATATCTTTTTGTTTACCCGTATAATAATCCGATTTCACCTGATCATCTGACCAAAGCAATTTGGAATGATAAACGTTTTTTAATCTCAATCAGAGATAAGATGTTAAGTTGGACAGGATCTATTTTAACTCATGATTTAGTGGTTGGTCTGAGTAAATATTATTATCTAAATGAAAAAGGTGAATATGCTTTAGTTTCTGTTTTATCTGACGAATATGGCCGTTACGGTTTTTGTACTTTATGCGATCAAAGATTAATTTGGGAAAAGAATTCAGGTTGGCGTCATTCAGAAAATGAAAATGAATGGGATAATTATTTGACTAAAGAGTTTTTTAACATAGATAAGGAAAAAAGTAAAGCCAATTAAATATTCAAATTAATTTTTGTTAGTTAAAAAAGATTTAGACAGACAGTCTAAAAAATTAAGAATTTGACAAGTCTAGTCAAGCTTGATGTTTCTGTTCCTCGTTAACTTGAAGAGAAGAAATAGAATAATCAAAACAAGTACACCTATTGTTGATATTACAGGAAGAGTCAAAAAGGCATTCTTCGGTTGGATTTGAATATTAAGGTTAAACTCTTTCGTTTCTCCAGAAAGATTGAGCGACTGTTCACCGGTGTAATTTTTATATGCGATCACTAGACGGTGATTACCTGGTTCAATCCCAG
>CAYHXI010000148.1:0-3036 GCA_964360565.1 uncultured Methanosarcinales archaeon
GGTGAAAAAAATCAGCTTAGAAAAAATAACTCTTGAGTTCAAAGGTGTAAAAATACATTTAAAACCAGTAAGACACGGCGTCGTAGTATTTGATGCTCCAAATCATTCTATAGAAAGTCCCAATCAATATGTTGATGTTGAGTTTGAAACTTCCGCAGGCAATGCAGAAACTAGCATGAAATATGCTTTGGAGATAGAGGGATACTCAGAACATTTAGGATTCATAGAATATGTGGGCGATGCACTTAGGCGAGTCAGATTGCCAGCACCAAATGCTACACCTGAAGAAGAGAAGCGGATACTATCTGAAATGAATGAAATATACTTATTCTTATTCAAAAAGGGATATACAACATTTGATTCTCTTAGGACAGATTATTTGTTCGAGAAAGAAAACTGAATCCCACAAACCACATGAGATTTTTCTTCACGACAAACAAATAACTACTCGCTACCAACCACCATCTACCTCATCTCTCCTTCTTTCTTTGCGATAACAAACATTGTTTTAATTACTGCATCTGGACTTAGGGAAATGCTGTCTATTCCGCACTCGACTAAGAATTCTGCGAATTCTGGATAAGTGCTTGGTGCGTCTCCGCAGATGCCTATTTTTTTCTTGTTTTTCTTTGCAACTGAGATAACATGTTGAATTAATTTTTTTACAGCAGCATTTCTTTCGTCGAAAACATGCGCAACTAATTCGGAGTCTCTATCCACCCCTAAAGTAAACTGAGTTAAATCATTGCTTCCTATGCTGAAGCCGTCGAATATTTTGCAGAATTCTTCCGCCAAGATTACATTTGAAGGAATTTCGCACATGACGTAAACTTGCAAATCATTTTTACCGCGTCGTAAACCATTTTTCCACATAACTTCGATAACTCTTTTTCCTTCTTCAACAGTTCTGCACATAGGAATCATTATTTTGATGTTTGTAAGTCCAAATTCTTCTCTAGCTTTTTTCAAAGCTTTGCATTCTAATTCAAATCCTTTTTGATAAGCAGTATAATATCTTGCAGCGCCTCTCCAACCTATCATAGGATTATCTTCTTTAGGCTCGAAATATTTTCCGCCGATTAAATTAGCATATTCATTGCTTTTGAAATCGCTCATTCTCACAATAACATCGTTAGGATAAAATGCAGATGCAATCATTCCCACTCCCATTGCTAATTTGTCTACAAAGAATTGTTTTTTGTCTTTGTAGCCATGCGTTAAATCATTTATTTGCTGCTTCGTTTCTTCATCTAACTTGTCAAAATGAATTAACGCCATGGGATGAATTTTAATGTATTCATTTATTATGAATTCTTCTCTTGCTAATCCAACTCCGTTAACTGGGAGATAACTGTATCCGAAAGCTTCCTCAGGATTTCCTATGTTTATCATCACTTTAGTTTTTGTTTTAGGAACTTGTTTTAAATCAACTTTTTTGACGTCGAATTTTAATAATCCTTCATAGATGTTTCCTTCTTCTCCAGATGAGCAGTCGACAGTTATCTTAGTTCCTGAGGATATTTTTTCTGTAGCGTTATTTGTTCCTACAATACAAGGGATGCCGAGCTCTCGAGAAATAATTGCGGCATGTGCGGTTCTTCCCCCTCTATTTGTAACAATGGCTTTTGCCATTCTCATTATTGGGACCCAATCAGGGTCTGTCATTTCAGTAACTAAAACTTGCCCGGGTTTGAATTTGTTAATATCTTTGACATGTTTTATCACTGTTGCAACCCCTTGGCCAATTTTACTTCCAACGCTTTTTCCTTTTGCAAGAATTTTTCCTTTTTGTCTTAAAACATGTTCCTCAATAATTGTTTGGCTTTTTCTGCTTTGCACCGTTTCAGGACGAGCTTGAACAATAAATAATTGGTTTGTTTGGCCGTCTTTCGCCCACTCAGTGTCCATTGGCATCCATCTGTTTCTTTTTTTGGAGTAATGATTTTCTATTATGCATCCCCATTTTGCCAATTGAATAACTTCTTCATCAGTTATGCAAAACTTTCTTTGGTCTTCTAAAGGAACGGCAACGTTTTTTACTGCTCGAGTGGATTTATCTTCGGAATAAACCATTCTGAGATTTTTTTCTCCCAAAATTTTTCCTATTATCGGCTTGAAACCTTTGGCAAGAGTTGGCTTGAAAACATAAAATTCATCTGGATTAACTGTGCCTTGAACTATATTTTCTCCTAAGCCGTATATTCCAGTTATGAAAACTGCGTCTTTAAAACCTGTTTCTGTGTCTATTGTAAACATCACTCCTGAGCTGGATAAATCACTCCTAACCATCTTCTGAACTCCAATTGATAAATAAACTCTGAAGTGGTCGAAACCTTTTTCTGCTCGGTAAGCAATTGCTCTGTTTGTAAACAATGAAGCAAAGCATTTTTTGCAGGAGTCTGCAAGTTCGTGTTCTCCTCTGACATTTAGGAAAGTCTCTTGCTGTCCTGCAAAGCTTGCATCAGGAAGGTCTTCTGCAGTTGCCGAACTTCTTACTGCTACATCAACTTCTTTAAGTTTGTAGAATTTTGAAAGTTTTTGGTATGCTATGAATATATCTTTAGTTAAGTCTGGAGGAAAATCTGCGTGCATAATTATGTCTCTGATTTTTCTCCCGCACTCTGCTAAATTTTGAACGTTTTTTACATTCAATCCTCTCATGATGTCTTTTATTGAGTTTTCAACTCCTGCTTTGCGGATGAAATATTGGTATGCTGTTGCAGTTATTGCAAAACCGTAAGGAATTCTAACTCCTTCTTTTGTAAGATTTTGATACATTTCACCCAAAGAAGCATTTTTCCCACCGACTAAAGGAACATCATCTATCTCTAACTCATCAAACCAGAGTATGAATTTTTTAGACTTATCCAATGTGCACCCCTTTTTGGTCGGTTGCTAGTGGTCGGTGGTTTGTGGTAATAAATCCACACACTGACTACTTACTACAGACTACTAAAGATTATGGTTGAGAAGGTTATAAACTTTTCGATGGATTGGCGGTGTTTTTGCGATTCATTTAAACTTAGCGAATTCCAC
>CAYHXI010000149.1:0-2882 GCA_964360565.1 uncultured Methanosarcinales archaeon
GCAAAGAAAATTTTTCATTTCTTCTTACATTATAATAGATTTGCTGAAGCATTTTTTCAGAAACATGAGTGCTGGTTTTGATACTTGCAGGATTGTTCATCTGCTTTAAAATAACTCTTTGAATGTCCTGGCTTATTGTTGCGCTGAACATAAGTATTTGTTTATTTCTAGGGGTGGCTCTCATTATTTGAGTTATGTCGTCGATAAAACCCATCTCGAACATTTTGTCTGCTTCATCTAAAACTAAGAATTTTATTCTCTGAAGAGATAAAGTTCCGCGTCTTAAATGGTCAAGAGTTCTTCCTGGAGTTCCTACAATTATATCTGCACTTCTAATTCCATCTATTTGAGGATTAATGCTTACTCCACCATAAATAGTCATTATTTTACAGCGCTTGTATTTAGAAAATTGCATCAAATTTTTCGCTATCTGGTCAGCCAATTCTCTAGTTGGAGAAAGTATAAACGCCTGCAATCCTGCAGAAGGCTGTATCTTTTCCAAAATTGGAAGTCCAAAAGCAGCAGTTTTTCCAGACCCTGTTTCTGACTGGCCTATCAAATCTTTTCCTTCTCTTATCAGAGGAATCGACTGCTCTTGTATTGGAGTAGGCTCAATAAATCCTAAATCTTGAATCGCGCTCAATAGCGGAGCCTCTAAATTCATTTCTTCATATTTCATTTTTTATACCTCATAAAAAATGAAACTCAAAAATTTTAATTTTTGTTGTTTCATTTTTTCACCGAAGATTACAAAGTCATACTTCAAGAATTATTTCTTGACGCTGTAAAAAGCCAGTATTTCTGGCACAGAAAAAGTAATATTGATTTTCGGTGTTTTGAATCTGACTTTTAGTTTTGGATATCTTCTTTCTTATCAGAGATTATTCAATTTAGCATGTTTATAAATCTTCCGGTTACTATTGAAGGGGAATGAATAAATATTTATTTAAATCACAAATTTTATAAAAGTATTCACAAAAGTTCTTTTGATGATAGAAGACATCGACAAATGGCGCAAAGCAGGAGAAATAACTGCAAAAGCGATAGAGTATGGAAGAAATTTAATAAAATCAGGAGCAAACATAAGAGAAGTCTGCGATTTAATAGACCAAAAAATAATTGAATTAGGGGCAAAACCTGCTTGGCCCACTCAAGTTGGATTGAATCATGTTGCAGCACATTACACACCAGATGCTGATGATACATCTGTTTTTAATGATGAATTAGTCTGCTTAGATGTAGGAGCTCATGTAGATGGATTTGTGGGAGATACAGCATGCACTGTGGATTTGAGCGGCAAATATTCTGATTTAGTAAACGCTGCAAAAGAAGCTCTTGAAGCAGCTAAAAAAATAGTTCAAATAGGAACACCACTCTCTGAACTGGGAAAAACAATTCAAGAAGTGATTACAAGCCATGGTTTTTCTCCAATAAAAAATCTATCAGGACATGGAATCAGCAGATGGGTAATTCATGACTCTCCAAGTGTTCCTAATTTCAACACAAAAGAAAAAGACGTCCTTAAGCAAGGGCAAATAATCGCAATAGAACCTTTTGCAACTACAGGAGTTGGATTTGTTGAAGAGATTGAAAGAAGCAATATTTTTTCTTTGGTCGACAAAAGACCTGTTAGAAGTATGTTCGCTCGCGAAGTTATGAATTTTGTTGAGTGGGAGTACGAAAGTCTTCCATTTACAACTCGCTGGCTTGCAAAGAAATTCGGAGCGGGAAAAACAAACATTGCAATAAAAGAACTTCTAGCGAATGGAAGTCTGCACTCACATCCTCCTTTAGTCGAGAGAAATAAAGGAATGGTTGCTGTTTGGGAGAATACTTTGTTGGTGGATGATAAGGTTGAAGTTCTGACTAATTTTTAGTTAGGGGCTACAAATAAATTCATCATATTATTGGGGGCTACAAAGTTGTGCTTTTGAAAAATCTGTCTTTAATATAATTAACAAATAGATTCTCTTTTTTTTCTATCTGGTAAGAATCTAGCACAGAATAATAATTTTCCAAATCTTCAATTGGAATATCTATCGGAGGATAATTTTTCTTCCACAAAATCCAGTTCATCAACAGTCTTGAAAGCCTACTATTGCCATCGACAAAAGGCTGCATAGAAATAATCTTTAAATGAACTAATGCAGCAAGTTCTAAAGGATGTAGTTTTCTTTGTTCACTGGCAAACCATTTAAAGAAATTGTTTAGTTCTTTTTTTATTTCATTCCAAGAAGGAGGGACATAAGAAGTTCCTGCTAACTTAACGTTTCTTTTTAATTCAGTTCTTGTTTTTCCTGCAATTGAATCATCTATTCCTGACAAAAGTAGTTTGTGAAGTTTTTTTATGAAGTTCAAATTAAGTTTTCCTTTGTATGAGGTTATAACTAAAACTCCTTTTTCATGATTTTCTAAGACTTTTACAGTTTTTAATGTCTTTACATCAGCAGGAATAACTCCATCTTTCAGTATTAAAGAAGTCTGCCTGAGAGTTATATCTACGCCAGATAGTTTACTGCTGTCGTAAGTAAAACGTATTGCAAATTCTTTGAGGTAATTTTCTTTTTCTGCAAGACTGAGTCTTCTTATGCTTTTGTTATATGTGTTTTTTATTTTATTTATTTCTTCAACATCTTTCTGCGAAAGATATTTGTATTTGCCTTTAGTTATTTCAGTTATTAACTCTTTTGTTAATTCACTTAATTTAGCCTTAGAAGGTAAAATAGAGCCAATATATTTTCTTTTATGAATAACTTTACTTCCTTTTCTTAGAGTGTGAACTAAGCGATAGTATTCTTTTCCTCCAACTAAAACCTTTTCAACATAGACCATAGAACTATTTAGGGGCTACAAGTATTTAAACTTGTCGATTGGGGGCTACA
>CAYHXI010000150.1:0-2857 GCA_964360565.1 uncultured Methanosarcinales archaeon
TCAAAGGCACTCACTTAAGCGAAGACGAAAAAAAATAATCTTAGAATATCTTAAAGATGAAAAAAACGGAAAAACTATTTCTTTTTCTGAAGCGAAGAAAAAATTAGGCTTTTAGTTATTAATGTAGATAAAATGTCAAGAGTTTATTATCAAACTCTTCTCATAATCTTCACAATCTCTCCAAACACAAGTACTGTCGAAGAAACTAGAATAACCCAAATCCAATCAATCCATTGTAGAGGAACAGTTCCAAAAGCATTCTGCAAGAAAGGAACGTAAATAACAAGCACTTGAAGAGCTATTGAAATGAGTACTGCTGCAATCAACCATTTGTTGCTGAACCATCCTAGTTTGAATATTGAAGTGTTCTCAGACCTTTGATTAAACACGTTAAACATCTGATACATGATTAATGTTGTAAACGCCATTGTTTGTGCTTTCGCAAGATTTAATTCTGGATTGTATATCTGAAAAACGATTAAAGTTCCAAGAGTCATTACTATTCCAGATAAAAGTATCATTATCACTCTGCTATTGTTAAGTATGCCTTCCCTTTTTTCTCTAGGCTTTCTTTTCATAATGTCTCTTTCAGCGGGCTCAACACTCAATGCTGTTGCTGGCAAAAGGTCTGTGGCCAGGTTTATCCACAAAATTTGCCTGGCGATTAAAGGATTGCTTAAAGCAAATACTGAAGCAAAGAAAATAGTCAGCACTTCTCCAATGTTGCTGGACAACAAATACTCAACAAACTTTTTTATGTTGTCATAAACAGTTCTTCCTTCTTCTACTGCGTTAACTATGCTGGAAAAATTATCATCTGCAAGAATCATGTGGCTCGCTTCCTTTGCAACATCAGTTCCTGAGCCCATTGCAATTCCAATATCTGATTTTTTTAAAGCAGGAGCATCGTTAACACCATCTCCAGTCATTGCTACAACGTGGCCTTTATTTTGCAAGGCTTCAACTATTTTCAATTTGTGTACTGGGTCAACTCTTGCATAAACGCAAAACTCTTCAACATTATCTTCATAATTTTCTAGTTTTTCTAAGTCGCTTCCAGTAATTGCTTTTCCTTTCAATCCCAAATCCTTAGCTATTGCAACTGCAGTTGCCAAATTATCTCCTGTTATCATCACCACTTTTATTCCTGCAGATTCGCATTTTTTTATGGCATCTCTGGCTTCTCTTCTTGGAGGGTCAATCATTGCTTGCAGTCCAACAAAAATCATTTGCTCTTCAACTAGAGGATTATCTTCAGAAACTTCTTTGTATGCGAAAGCTAAAACTCTCAAGCTTCTTTTTGCAAAGTCTTCGTTAATTTCAAGAACCTTCTTTTTATCCTCTCTAGACAACCTTAAAATATCTCCGTTAATTGAAATTCTATTGCACAATTCAAGAATTACTTCTGGAGCGCCTTTAACATACGCAACTTTTTTACTTCCAAATTTATGAATTGTAGTCATTCTTTTTCTTTCAGAAGAAAACTCGATTTCACCAGTTCTAGGATATTTCTCATGCAAATTTTCAACATTTATTTTTGCTTTAGAAGCACAAACTAACAGTGCCGCTTCTGTTGGATCTCCAATAACAGTCCATTCTTCATTTTCTCGCCTGACTTTAGAATTATTGTTTAACGCTCCAATCTCCAGCAAAAGATTCAAGTTCTTTGTTGTTTTAGTGAAAATTCCTTCAGGCTCATAACCTGAACCGCCAACGTTTATTATTGATTTGTCAACGTAAATCTGCTTCACAGTCATTTCGTTGTGAGTTAAAGTTCCAGTTTTATCTGTGCAAATAACTGAACAAGAACCAAGAGTTTCTACGCTGGGAAGTTTTCTGATTAGCGCGTTCTTCTTAGTCATTCTTTGAATTCCTAAAGCTAAAGAAATAGTAACAACTGCAGGTAAGCCTTCAGGAATTGCTGCAACAGCTAATGCAACTGATTTAGTGAATGTTTCTATAAATTCTTTTTTTAGAAATAAATCAACTGATAGAACAACCGCTCCAATTATGATTACTCCTATGGTAAGGTTTTTTGCTAAAATTTTCAATTGTTTTTGAAGGGCAGTTTCTTCTTGCTTTGTTTCTTTGAGCAATTTAGCAATTTTCCCAATCTCTGTGTTCATTCCAGTACTTGTGATTACTGCTTTTGCATGGCCTTTAGTTACTATTGTCGTTGAAAAAACCATATTATTTTGGTCAGCAATGGAAAGATTGTTTTTGAGGGGGTGTTCATTTTTTTCTACAGAATTACTTTCCCCAGTTAAGGAGGCCTGTTGAATTTCTAGATTTAATGATTCTATGATTCTTGCATCTGCAGGAACTTTATCTCCAGTCTCTAACAGAATTATATCTCCAGGAACTAATAAAGATGCATCTATTTCTTTTTCAACACCATCTCTTAAAACTGTTGCTTTTAATGAAGTTAGTTTTTTCAATGCTTTAATAGCTTCTTCTGCTCGATATTCCTGCCAAAATCCAAATATGGCATTTATTATTACAACTGCAAATATCACCCAGAAATCGATGAATTCTTTTAAGAAGAATGTTATACTCATCGCTCCTAAAAGCACCCAAACAACAGGACTCTTGAATTGCTCAAGAATGATTTTCAACGGATGAATTTTCGAGTCATCTTCGAGAATGTTTTGGCCATATTTCTGAAGTCTTTCTTCAGCTTCTTTAGAAGTCAAACCTTTCTCTGAAGTTTTTAATCCGCTTAAAACCTCCTTTGCACTGATAGAATAGTAACTCATAACAGCGCAATAGTCAAGGAAATATAAAAAGGTTTACAAAGAAAGGTGTCAAAAAAAATTAGTTGAACATCAATACTACCAGTCGAAGACTGGATAGCATG
>CAYHXI010000151.1:0-2824 GCA_964360565.1 uncultured Methanosarcinales archaeon
GAACATATCTTTTGCAGAAATTTAGATCAAAATGAATCTAAAGAACACCATTGCTGGATAAAAATTCTTAGAGAAAATACCAAATTATTAAGTGATTACTCAGACGCAGTGTGGAGCAAATCTAGCAAAGATGATAACATGGGGATTTTTATTGCCCCTCCAGAAAAAGTTCTGTCTGGATGTGCTCTGCATTTGAGCCAAATAGCCCGTCAAAGCGATATTGGAGGAGATTTCTATTTAGATTTTAAAAGAGGATTGTTGGTTGGGAAATTAAATTAATGATTTCATGACAATATAGAGGAATTTGACTCCTCTTGATGATTTTATAATTTCAAAGTGTAATTCTCAATTGTTCAGTGGTGACAAAAAAGAAAGGTTTAAATACTCTTTCATGGCAAGGGTTATTAAAACAAGTATTTTGAGGATTGTTTGAAATAATAGTTTTAAGTGATGAGGAGACAAAGAAATGGAACGTGAGAGAGAACAGGACAATATTCGCGGAGTATTACCTGCAAGAGGCGGAGCACTAATGTCAGACCTAGACGAAGCAGTTCGAGTCATTCGCCAACGAAACAAGAAAAGAGGAGATGATACTCCCTATGTTCAAAGAGTAGAACAACTCTATTCTCAAGGAGCACTTGCTCGAAAAAAATCCATTGAGGAACTTGTTGGAGAGATAGAACTTTTTCCAGCTTGGATAACTCCTCTTGAGAATACTGACTTTGTAAACCCCCAAAAATATGATGTGTTTGTGCAAGAATATGAAGAAGAAGCGAAAAAGTTGAACCGCGGATTTACTCAATCAATGTTCACTTTTCATACAGGGGCGCTTGGTATTGGTGTGACTGCATGGTATGGAACAGAATACCCTTCACCGCTGGTCCTGTATGCAAATATTGCTAGCACAATTGTTGCAATAACAGGATTGTGCCTTATTTTAGGTACGAACAGGGGCGGTACTCTTAATACTAAATGGCAAACAAACAAGTTCGCCATCGCCCACGACACGCTCCTTGAGAATGCAAGAATTATTGACAAGTGGATGGACGCATATGATGTACGCAATAACAGCACCTTTCTGGGAGTTTATGGTGGGATTTCTAGTCTTAACCCTGCTCAACAGAAACGTTCTGACTATGTCAACAAAAATATTGCAGACCAAATCAGTAACGGTGTCTCCCCGGAGAATGTTGTTCTTAGCCCTGCTGAACAGAAGATATGCGATGAAATGTGGTTAGACGCATTGCGATTTACAAATAAACTAAACGGGCACGAATGAGGAAAAAAAGATCAAATTATTCAGGATAATACAAACTCTGAAAATGAAGAATAAAAAAAATTGTAACCATGCAAAGTGGTATGACTTTTTCTTTGGGAGATTCGTAAGAAGTTTGGGAAGAGAAGCTACACTATTAGGAAATTTTGAAAAAGACGCCTCTTTGTTAGATGTTGCTTGTGGAACTGGAGAGCAGGCTCTAATCTATGCAGAAAACTGCGCAAGTGTAAGAGGACTGGACCTTTGTGAAGAAAGTCTTGAGTTGGCAATTAAGAAAGCAGAAAACAAGCAATGTAAACATGTGCAGTTTCTTTGTGGCAACGCCACTAAGATGCCTTTTGCTGATAAAGAGTTCGATTACTCTTCAATTTGTTTAGGGCTTCATGCAATGAACTCATCAGTTAGAGATGCAGTAATTAGAGAAATGAAAAGAGTAACCAAAGAAAGAATAATACTGATAGATTATGCAAAGTCTTCAGAAGAAAATCCCGTCTCTAAGTACACAAGAGTAATTATTTGGGCAATAGAAAAATTCACCACAGATAAAAACCACTATACTAATTTTCTTAATTTTATGAATAATGGAGGACTTCTGAACTTAGTTGAAAAACATAATCTTCAGTTAGAAGAAGCAAAAGGGCATTATGGCTTTTCAATACTGAAATTATCAGTTCACTAAAACAATTATTTAAACATTAAAGACTTTTTCAAATCAACACTTGCAGAATTAGTTTTTATGCTGTGGAAAACTCCATATTTATCATTGCCAATAGCAGGATTAACATATGCAATAACTAAAAACCCTGTAAAAAGTGCAGTTTATACTACAATTCCGCAAGCAATTACCTATGCAGGAATGAGAGTTATGCGCCATTAGGAAGAAACGAGAGTATCACAGACTTAATGAATAAACAAAATCCAATTTTAATCAAAGAAAATATTTTCTTTTGCATTGGAGGAGTATTTGATAAGAATAGCCCCGCTCGGATTCGAACCCCGGCAAACTTTTGCGAAAAGCTTTGAAAACAAAGTTTTCAAATGCCCTCGCCGAACAAGTTCGGCGTTGGTTTGATCAAAAGCAGTCAAGTGGGATTTTCGCTACGCTTCAATCCCACGAAATAATTTCAATAAAATAGCTCCGCCCGGATTCGAACCGAGGTCCCAAGGGCCAGAGCCAGATACGATTTTTACAAATCTTTGTATACTTGGCCACTATACTACGGAGCTTTATTTGTATTGTTTAGAACGATTCTTTAAAAATTCACCGTTTGAAAACAGTTCTAGCTTTTGTACTAAATCTAGAAACACTTTCTGGAGAAACTGTAAAGCATGCAGACAAATATGGAGCTAATTCTTCTCTTAATTCTTCGAATTTTTTCTTTCCTTTGTCAGTTAGTTCTAAAGTTTTGTTAAAATATTTTACGCATTTATTTTTCTCAAGCATTTCTAAGTTTTTGTAAAGTGCTCTATCTTGTTTTCCAACAAGATTGGCTTTAAGAGCCAATTCAATAAACGCCCCTTTTGACAAAGAAATATTTAGAGGTTTAT
>CAYHXI010000152.1:0-2636 GCA_964360565.1 uncultured Methanosarcinales archaeon
TGTCTTAGAATTTCTTTCTCATTTAGAAAATTTCCAGTTATTATTTTTACTCCTTTAATGTTTGAACCTATTTCTACAGGATATGAATTTTCTCCAGCATATCTTTCTAGAAGTTCTTTTTTCACTTGCTGAGTATTACACATCAAATAATCAATGGCTCCAGTTCCAATGTATTTTTCTATCTCGCTGAGAAAATCTTTTGCTGAAAAATTTTTGTCTTTTCCATGGCAAGTCTCGCCGTATTTAGTCATTACGTTACAAACGTAAACTTTTTTTGCTTTGGTTTCTTTAAGTGCATCTGTTATTCCTTTGGCCAGTAAATTTGGAATTATTGAGGTGTAAAGGTCTCCTGGACCGATAACTATCGTGTCTGCATTTTTTATTGCATCTATGCACTGCACAATTGTGTATGCTTCAGGCTCTGTAAAAAGTCTAGTTATCCTCAAAGAAGGGTCATGTTTTGGAACATCAATATGAGTCTCTCCTTTAATGACTGTTCCGTTCTCTAACTCTGCGCAAAGAATGCAGTTGTCTAAAGAAACTGGAAGAACTTTTCCTTTTAAATCAAATGTTTTAGATATATCATCTATTGCTTTGAGAATGTTTCCTCCATTTATTTCTGTAGCTGCAGTTATTATAAGATTTCCTAAACTGTGGTCTGTTAAACCATTTCCTTTGTCAAATCTGTAGTCGAACAATTTTCTTAAGAATTCATTCCTTCCATCTTCAGGAGCTAGAGCCAGAATGCATCGCCTTAAATCTCCAGGAGGCAGATATCCGAATTCGTCTCTTAGATTGCCGCTGCTTCCTCCAGAATCAAACATTGAAACTATTGCAGTTAAATTATTCGTGTAATTTTTTAGCCCTTTAAGAACTGTGTATGAGCCTGTTCCTCCGCCGATAACAACTATTGATTTTGTCATTTGAGTAAATTAATCAGTTTATGAAATTCGTTTTGGTGAATTTCGTGTCCTGTTTTAAAGCGTTTTTTTGATTTATCTATAACTCTAACAAATGCCATGCCTGCGTTTTTTGCAGCAGTGAAATCTTCTTCAGTATTTCCTACATAAATTGCTCTTTGTTTAGGCGCATTTGACCTTATTAAAAGATGACTAAGCATACTGCTATTTGGTTTTTCTACTCTTTTCATATACAACTCTTTAGTATACTCATTCGGCCAATAGTTTAAACCTGTGTCAAGAGTGTGATACGAGAGTGCTAAGTCTTCAGAGATGATAACTAGTTCTTTATCGAACAGATGGTCTATTCCTGAAGCAATTAATTTATTTTTTTGTCTGAACGAAGGTCCATTTGATGCTATTGCTAATTTTGCATCTTTTGCTATTTGTTCTAGAGCAGTTCTAACTCCAGGAAAATAAGTGTATTTCATATTTATGCCTAAATTGCTCGCTTTGAAATCTTTAGGATGAGTTAAATCTATTATTTTCAGTTCATCTTCACTCAGAATTCTTCCACTGGGGCATAGAGTTCCGTCGATGTCGAAGATTATTAAGTCGTATTTCATTCTCTTTGAAAGACTTTCTTTTGTTTTTAAAAGTTGTGGACTTTATATGAAACTACTCTTAAGTACTAACATAAACGAAACATTTATATACTTTGGAGTTCATATTACGAGTAGTATTAATATTGGAGGGAAAAAAAATGACAAACGAACAAAATTGTGAGTTTTGCAGATACAAATGGAATCCTAGAGTAGAAACACCAAAATCTTGTCCGAGATGCAAGCGAAGGTTCGACTACAAAGACATCCGAGACGTATACACACAATTAAAGAAAGAAATCTTAGGAATCGACGGCGGAAGACAATTATTTGAAGTTGAAGCTTGAGGAGAAACACAATGACCTCTCCATTCTGCGACGATGCAATAAAAGAACTTCTGTTTGATAGAAGGAATTTAGAGCCGTTGGAAGATTTAATATCTGCTGAAGAATCAAAACTTAAAGAATCAGGAGTTCCTTCTTTTGATGCAAATGCAGAAAGAATTCCTCCAATAAAAGAAGTAAGAGAAAAAATATTTCCTGAACTCAAAGAAGGAGTAAATAGAATATTAGAATTCTCAGAATATTTAGGAGTGCCCGTATTATACTGTAAAAATCCAACCCGATTAAAAGTTAGAGGAGAACCAGCAATTGCATGCTATAATGGTTTAATTAAAGCAATAAAGATCACAAACATCCCATTTAAAAATTTAGTTAGAGCGCTATCTCATGAATATGTACATGCAATTCAAGATTATAAAAAATATTTGTTCTTACAGGAAAAAGTATTTAGGGAAGGATTGGCTTGTGGAGTGGAAGATTGTTTAATTGAAAATTCATTTCCAAGAGAATTATTCACTCATTCTAGATATAATGTTGTGCAAAGAAGAACTAATTTTTTAAATGAAGTTTATTTATTTATTTGCAGCAATTTAGATGTTTCTCCCAAAAAAATATCTCAAGAGAGTTTAAATCTTTGGCAGGCTCTTAATCATCCAAGTCCATTTAGGGATGTGCTAAATAAAACCTATCTGGCAAATTCCAGCCATCAACTCGGCACAGCCTTCTTCGCTCTCTCCGAGCTAAAACATGGACCAAGTGTTTATGCAAGAGCATTAAGAAGAGATGAAGGAATA
>CAYHXI010000153.1:0-2621 GCA_964360565.1 uncultured Methanosarcinales archaeon
TGGTGGAATAGCTACTCTTAGGGCGCTTGTCGTTCGTTGGCAACAACTACAACAACGGGCTTAACGGCAACAACAACATCAACAACAATGGGCGTGTTGTTGGAATAGTCCAAACTTTGAACTGGCTGGGTTTTTCATTTTTTGAGGTTTCAATAATGACCAATCTTTACGATGAAATTGTTTCTTTAGATAATTTAGAAAAATCTTTTGAGAATGCCAGTAGAGGTAAGTCTGGGAAAAAGTACGTTATTGATTTTGAGAAAGAGTTGAAAGAGAATCTCGCTAAACTTCACTATGAGCTTGTTTCTTTAAATTATATGCCTTTGCCTTTGAAAAGTTTTGTTATTGAAAATTTTGCGGTTTAATACCTCGCCCTTTAGGGCGAAATTTTCAATTCGAAAACCGAACGGTAAATACCCCAACCTTTAGGTTGGGGATGAGTTCGGTTTTCGTTATTCATGATCCTAAGACTAGATTGATTAACAAAAGTGATTTTAGAGATAGAGTTGTGCATCATGCTTTAGTTTGTGTTATTGAGCTAATTTTTGATGGAAAGTTCATTTGTGATAATTTTGCCAATCGCAGAAGAAAAGGCACCCTGAAAGCTATTGAACGTTTTGATTTTTTCAAAAGAAAAGTTTCAAAGAACAATACTAGACTGTGTTTTGTTTTGAAAGCGGACATCAAACATTATTTTGAAAATGTTAATCACCGAATTTTGCTAGATTTGATTAAGAAAAGAATCGAAGATTCTAGAGTGATTTGGCTTGTTGAAAGAATATTAGAAAATTATATTTCTTCGGGGGGGGGGTGCGAAAAAATTGGAATGCCTCTTGGCAACTTAACAAGTCAATTTTTTGCTAATATTTACTTAAACGAACTAGATCAGTTTGTTAAAAAGAAACTCAGAGCAGAATGTTACATTCGCTATGTTGACGATTTTGTCATTTTACATGAATCTCCTGAAGTTTTGCAAGAGTATAAACAAATGATTGATGTTTTTCTTAAAGAAAAATTAGCGTTAGAGCTTCATCCTTCAAAATGCAAAATATTGAATTTAGATAATGGTGTTGATTTCTTAGGTTTTAGAATATTTTACCATCATAAATTGTTGAGAAAGAAGAATTTGCGCAAGTTTGAACGTGTTTTTGAAGAAATGAAAAATGATTATTCTGAAGGAATTTTTGAAAGAGAAGAAATCATTGCACGTTTTGAAGGCTGGTTCGCTTACGCAAACAACGCCAACACTTACAAATACTGCAGACATTACACAAAATTATTCGACAAATTCTTTCCAATAAAAAAAGAAAAAGAAATAAAAAATGTTGTCAAACATGAACATTTTGTTAAAAAAATAGAATCTATCAATTTTGATTTCAGTCCAAGAAAAACATTGCAATTATTCAAAAAAGGACTAAAAATAAAAGAAATAGCAGAAAAAAGACAAATCAAAGAAGGCACAGTGTGGAGTCATTTTGCAAAACTCATAGAAGCAAACCAATTCTCAATATGGAAACTTTTGCCTAAAGAAAAGATAATTCTAATTAATTCAAAAATAAAAAGTAATAAAGATACATTAAAAGAAATAAAATCAAAAGTCAACCATCCTTCCATAACTTACGATGAAATAAACTGTGTTCTCGCAAGCATAAAATCAAAATACAAAGAAAAAACAATCACAGAATTATGTGATTGGTACCAAAAAGCTCACTGCTACAGAAAATGCCATGACTGTCCAATACAAAGAAAAACCTGTAAAATCAAGTTTGATATTTTTGTATCCAAAAATCCAAACTTATTGATGAAAAGAAAAGATTTCCTCAATCTCTTCAACAACCAAATGACGATCTGCATTCTCCCACAAAAAGAAAAAGAGAAATACATCACGTGGCAAGAATTCAAAATCAAATCAACAAACAACACTACACAAAACTCAGTGAATAAGCCAGACACTGCAAAAAGTAACAGTTAAAATCTAATTCATATTTAGCGGATTATACAGTCCTTCCCCCTCCAAACAACCCTCTCTTGTGAAAGATAAGATTCAACAAAACAACCATATTCACTAAATCAGAAGAGTTTTTTCAACTCACCTGTAACTAACTACCGACCACCCGCCACAGACCATCAAGCACTCCCCAACCCTATCAATGAAACTCCTAGAATAATAAACGCAATTCCTGTCCATTTGTATTTGTTCATTTTCTCTCTTAAAAATTTAATTGACAACAAACTAACCCAAACGTAGCTTACTGAAACTAATGGATATAATAGTGACAAGTCTCCTCCTCTGAGTGCGATAACAAAAACAATTGCAGATAATACATAAAGAACCAGTCCTAATATTAAATTAAAATTTTTCAGTTGCTGAAACAGATTTCTATTGAACTCTCCTGATGCTTTTTTTAATAATACTGGCGCAAACATTCCAATGAAAGTTCCAAGGATTACAAGCATTATCGCACTTAGCTGAGTTTTCATTGAACAACCTCTGCAGTATTTTTACTTCCTCTACCTATCAAAGAAACTCCAACTACAATTGAAAGTATTCCCAGCCATTTTAACAAAGTAATTGTTTCATTAAAATAATATCCTGAAAGTAAACTAACCCAAACATAACT
>CAYHXI010000154.1:0-2596 GCA_964360565.1 uncultured Methanosarcinales archaeon
AGAAGGATTTGTACGAGACAACAAGATTTGCTTGTTCGCTTCCGCTGGATTATGCTAATTTTTATCCCGCCATTGCTTACCCGGGAACAGCCTTCTACAATAAATGTATAAGGGAGGGCTATCTATACCAAAATTTATGGAACAAGATGGAATATTCATATTACATTCTGAAAACTAATGATTTAAATGAAGGTATAGTAAAGAAGGCTATCTCTAATGCCTACCTCAGCTTCTACTTAAGACTACAATTCATATTCAGGCATTTAAGGAATGTTGGCCTAATAAACTTTTTTGTTGGGTCTATAAAATATGGCCTGAAGTTTTTGAGCAAGAATTTAAAAGATAGCTATACCAAATGAGATCTAACAGCAATTCAAATAATGATTGGTTTACTCAAACGAGAACATCTTCAGATATTGGCGAAGAATACGAAAAAAAGTCAGTAAAGGATCATAAGTATTTCGTAGAAGTAAAGTCATGTCACTTATTAAGAATGATTGGGAAGTTGTATGACAATATGCAAGTCTTAAACTGTATGGACTTAGGGTGTGGCACTGCAGAAACCACGGAGTACTTTCAAGATAAATTCAAGTACTCTATCGGTTGCGACTATTCTTTTGAGATACTTAAGTTTGCTTTCCAAAAAAAGCTAAAACACACTTATTTAATTAATTCTCTCTCCGAAGTGTTACCGTTCAAAGATAATAGTTTCAATGTTATAGTTTTATTCAATATGTTACATCATATAGACAGCAAGGAAAAAATAATACAAACCTTAAGGGAAGCTTATAGGGTATTGAAGAATCAAGGCACAATCGCTATATATGAGATGAATCCCCTCAATCCACTGACGCGATACGTGGTTAACACAAACGAAATTGATGCTGCTGTAAATCTTGATGGTTATAAAAAATCCCTGTATCCAACTACTTTTTATACATGGGAGTCCAGATCCATTATCAAACATTGTGGTTTCAGGGTATGGAGGCAGGAGTATCTGATCTTTTTCCCCAAATTCCTTTCTTTTCTTCTCCCATTAGAAAGGTTCTTAACTAAAATTCCCTTTGGGGGACTGTATTCTATTTTCGGAATAAAATGAGACAAAAACCAGTCGTAATTTTAGTAAATCCCCCCTTGACTCGTGAGGAACGGTTCGGCGAGATGGCAAGGCATGGTGCCACGGCTCCCCCATTAGGTCTGTGCTATCTGGCTGCCGCTCTTCTGCGGGCTGAGATCAAAAGTCGTATCATTGATGCCCTCTCTTTTGATAAAACCATGGAGGAAACGGTCGCAGAAATTGTAAACCAAAACCCATGTTATGTGGGGATTAGTTCTATGACTGTAGGTATCTTCCGAGCCGCAGAGTTAGCTGAACAAATAAAAAAGACAGACCCCAAGATTGTTACTATTATTGGTGGTGCACACATTACAGCCATTCCACAGGAAACTATGAATAGATTTTCACAATTTGACATTGGTGTAATTGGTGAGGGAGAACTTACAATAGTCGAGTTAATAGAGACTTTGGAAAGTAAAGGCAATATCGAATACGTTAATGGATTAATTGTGCGTAAGCCTAACGGCCATCTTATGCTTACGGACCCACGACCTTATATTAAAGATTTGGACTCGATACCGTTTCCAGCCTGGGATATGGCGCCTCACTTAAAATACTACCATGAGTCAGCTACGCGATTTTCTAAATTGCCTTTAGCCTCAATAATAACATCAAGAGGTTGTCCTGGCAGATGCCTTTTTTGTGATAATAAAACCTTTGGGCGTAAATTCAGAACGCATTCTGCCAAATATGTTATTGATATGATTAAATATCTAAAGGCAAGCTATGGGATTAGAAGCTTGGTATTTTATGATGATTATTTCATCGCCGATAAGAAAAGACTTTATGAGATTTGTAATATGATGATACAGGAACAGCTTAATTTGCAATGGGTATGCAGCGCTCGGGTGAATGCAGTTAATGACGAAATGCTTTCTTTGATGAAAAGAGCAGGATGTTTTCAAATCGCTTATGGCATAGAGAGCGGAAACCAAGATATACTTAATTTTCAACAAAAGGGCATAACGCTTGGGCGTATCAGGAGCGCTGTTGAAATGACTCGCAATGCCGGCATAAGGACTAAAGGCTACTTCATTATAGGACATCCCACCGAAACGATTGAAACAATACAACAAACTATTAATTTCGCTAAGCTTTTACCCTTAGATAATTTTCAAGCAACTTATTTTACCCCATTTCCTGGTTCACCAGCTTACGATATAGCAGATAAATATGGTAAGTTTGAAAATGACTGGGCGAAGATGAATATGTGGGATATTGTTTTTGTTCCAAATGGGTTTACTGAAAAACTTCTAAGGTATTATTTAAAATCAGCCTATAGAAAATTCTATTTAAGGCCTAAAATTATTTTTTCATACATTAAGTTAATGGGCGATGCTGGATACAGAAAGCAATTGATTTCAGAAGGCATAAGCTTTTTAAAGAAGATTCTTTAATTTAACAATGCTTTTGCCCTGTTATTTCCACCGGATGTTTGAACAGCATTAAGAGAATTAGACCGGCAAAAATGCAAAAATA
>CAYHXI010000155.1:0-2583 GCA_964360565.1 uncultured Methanosarcinales archaeon
ACAGAGCTGGCAAACACAGTCAACAAAATAGCTGCCTCAGATTTTGAAGAAGGAAATGATTTAGTGCTAAATATAGAAGTTAAAGAAGGTAAGAACTATCTCAAAATATTCTATGGCAAAAATCAAGAAAGAATCGCTTGCGAAATAGCTAATTCTATTTCTCAACAACTCTTAAGAGAAGGAGAACGATTTGATGGAGTAAGCATAATTCCTTCAAACAAATTTACTTTAGAGTTTTCGAAAAATTATGACATCAAACTACAAACAATAATAGCATCAGCCATAATTGACGGGGTAAAAAATGCTGAAAAATAATAAAGCCCAAGTAAGCAAGTACACGCTCATGTTTCTACTCTACATAGCAGCAACATCAGGAGTGTTCTTAGTAATCACTCTAATAATCTCAAGTATTTTTCAATCTAACATAGACACAAATGGATTTGAAAATAGATTATATTCAGAAAGAATGGCTAAATTAATAGCTTTAGAGCAACCTTTCGATTTCGAAAATTATCAAAGACAAATAGCATTCAAAGTTAACATAGATGATAAAGAATTTATCTACAATGAAGAATTTTACAAACGAGCAAAACCATTGGCGCCAGTAAGATATGATGAACTAGAACAGACTTTTTTAATAAAAGAAAAGAAAGTTACAGTAGACCAAGTCTACTCGAACAGGGTGAAAGAATGAATAGTAAAGGCGTCTTCTTTCAAAGCATGAATTTTTTACTCTTCCTGTTCTTCACAGTAATAGTGTTCTCAATCTTAGCAGTTGGCCTGCCATTGTACTCAAACCAAAAATTAACAGCATCGATAGAAGAACAAAATAAGATAATCCAAAGCAAAACACTGTTTCAAATACTCTCCGCCGAAAAAGATGGAGTTTCAACCGCTCAGAAATTATTAACTGGAGATACAGAAAGTTTGTATGAATCACTAAAAACAATCTACGGAGAAAAAGTCCAGTGCAGACTAAAAATAGATGCATTAGTGCAAGAAACAAAGTGCATGAAAATAACAAATCCTCCAGATAGTATAGAAATTTTGATTCCAAGTTACGACGGCAAAATTCACACGATAAATTTAGAGGCTGCTCGATGAAACTTCTAAAAAACAAAAAAGCAATAGATTATGGAGCATTAATGGTTTTAGTAGTTGCAATAAGCGCAGTTTATTTATCATACAACATCATGGCTAAAAGCAGCGAATTCGAATCTCCAATAGGAAGTTTTGCAACTGGAATTTATAGCATTGCAAACGAAGCAGAAAAAACAATATTTTACATAGAAGAATCTGCACAATTAACTTCAATTAAAGCAACATATGAATTGGCAAAAAAAGGAGGATTTGGAGAAAACGATTGCGGAGCAAACGGAGAATATTATTTCTTGAACAAAGAAAATCCTTCGGAATTGTGTGAAAGAAATGTTAATGAGAATTATTTATTTTACTTCAACAAAGAACTAAATAACTACTTGAAAAATTACGAAGGAATACAATTAGACAACTATGATTTCTTTATCGACGGCAAAGAATTAAATGGACTGGCAAAAGAGAATTTAGTTTTGGACATAAAACTTTCAAAGGATAATAAAGTCGGCAAATATTCAGTAAAGCCGTCTTTCAAAGTAAAGTTAGAAAAAGATTTGTCAGATTATGAAAAGATAGATGGAATTGCTAGGCAAATACTTCGAGACTGTTTATCTGCAGATAATAAAGAAGATTGCGTGAAAAAGAATGCTCAAGATTTATCCTTCAGAAAAGAAGGAGAGGTTTTCTTGTTTGAATACAACACGAACTTTAAATCAAAATTTGAGAAAGAAAATTTAAAAATAAAGTTTGCGTTGAGGATGGATTCAGTTGATGTGCCTGAGGTTTAAACCCCTTCAGGTTCAATAACTATCTTGTTTCCTATCTTTGTTATTCCTATTTCTATGTTTTCATTTAAATTTAGTTGTCTTTCGATATCTGAAGGAACTCTGAAGACTAATCCACCTGCACTTTTTGATAAATGACGATATAATTTCATAGGTTCTGGCCAAATTCCTAATTTTTTAGCAGCATTAATTGCTCTTTCTGTTTCTTCTTCATAAGGAAATTCTTCTTTGCAATGAGTGCATCTTTCACCGTCTAGTAAAAAGACATAACCATCCAACTCTAAAATAATATCGCTTGATTTTTCCAAATTTCCTTTTTCACACGCTAAACATTTTCTCATTTTCCTTCCGCTCCCGTTATAATGAAGATTTCTTTGTATTCTTCATCTTTAACGAATATCAATTTTCTTCCTCCTGATTTTGATTTTATGTATGCTTCGTATTTGTGTTTACCTACTTTATCAATTTTGTATGAATTTTCCAGAGTTTGTCTTAGAGTATCTGGGTCGTAATTCCACTTTCGCATCCATGTTGAAATAAAATGTTTGCTAGGTCTGATTTTATATCTTTCTGTGTCCATATCTTTATCACTACAATTTGTATAGTTTATGTTATATATAAACTTTTCCACTAACAGTTATTCTCCAGCATATAAGCTGTGATTTCCACTGGTCTTTGACCAGTAGGGTAAATTTTAATAATT
>CAYHXI010000156.1:0-2522 GCA_964360565.1 uncultured Methanosarcinales archaeon
CCTTTTTGGATAGGGTTAGCATACAGCTACGCTTTCTCTATTATAGTATGCAGTATCATGTAATTTTTAGTTATACAATATACAGAAACAGTTTTGTAATCAAAACAAAAAGCCATATTTATTATAGGATTTACCCCGCTTAACCCAATTATTTGATTATTTTTGCCATGTTAAATGTAGGTTTCGCTTCACTCGAAACGCTTTACAGACTTCTATTCTTCAATTCCTTGTAATAGTTGTTTGTCATCAATTTGTGGTGTAATACTAAAAAGACGTTGTTTTATCTTAAAAGAATCAATAGAGAAATTTTTAGTATTATTGGCACAAGTACGAGTTATTACTACAGAATTTATATTTTCTAAAACTGTGCAAACCCTCTGATTTTCTAATTTAGGACTATGTAAATAAATACTAGTAAGGAAAGACATAATTTCCTCTTTTAAATCACATTTTTCAGAATACCAATCAACAAACATATTTTCATTCTCAATGTATAAGTTGTTTAACTGTCCATTAAATTCAGCAAGGAAAACGCCAAATTCAGATGCTATTTCTTTTAAAGATTCGTCAATTCTTCCAGTAATAGGTTTTGGATATTTAGCCTTTGTGGATGGGATGTCCTTAACCACAACGGAGGCTATTGGGCAGTCCCACATACGACCCTCTTGGTTTACAACATAATACCATTGGCTAAAATCACGTGTGCCACTGCTTTTATTTGCAAACATTACATCCTCAATTTTACCTAATTCTTTTCCCGTATAAGCAGAAAATGCTGTTTTCCCAATATTATTTTTTAATTCAGCAGATTGGTTTTTTTGAATTGATACTTTTTCTGGCGAATTTTCTTTGGAAAAATATTTTCCAGTAATATAGGGAATTCCAAAAAATATTCCCAAAATGATAAGAATTATGCCTCTTCCTGTTTTCCAAAAGGGCATCGGTTCTATTTTACTTCTACAATATGGACAAATAGTTGCTTTGTGATCGACTCTTGTTTTTTTACAAAAAGGGCAAGTTCTGGGAGCCATAAGCTGTCTCCTTTGTTAAGAAAGTATTAAAACCAAAATATATAACTGAATATGTTCGCTATTCTTTTTTATAACAAAATATTACAAGATTTTTGACCTATATTATATAAGTTATGTAGGTAGATTGAGTGAAGTGAAATCAAACTATTCAAATCAAATTTTTCACGGTACCTTGCTGCCTAATTACTATTACTTTGCAATAAAAACGTACTCTGTACATAGTCTTCTAACCATTGCTTTACCAAGTTCAGTAAATGGTGAATACCAGCCTACCGATTGTATGTTCATTCCAAGGAAGGATGTTGCTTCTAAAACGAGTTGTCTGGCGAAACCTTTTTTTCGGTGAAGCCTATGAACCCAAATCAATCCTACTGACCAAATAGGAGGATGATAAGGTAGTTCCTGTGGTTTTCTGTTTTCATATTGTTTCCAAGTGCATTTCCAAATTTTTGAACGTCTCTCTATGATTAGAAAACCCACAATCCGGTTCTGACAATTTAGTAGAAAAACGTGAACGTTTCGCTCATCAAGAGGTTCGTTGGCATGGTATGGAGCGAACTCGAACTGCATATCAAGGTGGGCGATACGAGCAGTTTCTTGGGCGCGTTTTTTCTGGCTTATTGGGGAAGCATAATTAACAACAGTAATCCAAAAAGATTCTGCTTTCCAGATCACTTTGTCGCTTTTCACGTGCCGTGCAAGTATTCCATTGACTATCTTGTCATGATACTTTTTATGATAACTGGTATTATTAGGAATGTTCGACATGTATGTAAACCCACAATCTGAACATTTAATTTGTCTACCTATCATAATTGTTTTATGCTTAATTGCAACTTACGGCCCATTTATTATTAAAGAATATTTTAAATCTCAAAACGGCAACAACTCTATCAATTCTTCCATTGAAAATGTCTTAAACACGACATCGTCTGACTCGACGATGGAGTTCATGAGGGAGGACTTCTTTGTGATCATGGCATCGATCTTCTCCTCCAGCGTACCCCCCTCGTGATGAGTTTGAAAACTTGTACCTCTCTTGTCTGGCCGATGCGGTGGACGCGATCGGTGGCTTGGTCTTCTCGTGCGGCGTTCCACTACTTCAAATATTAATCTAATAGTTTTGCACCATGACAGATGGCAACAATTTCTACGAAACCTTCTTTAAGACGATAGACAATCCGATAATTTTCATAGATTTTTTCTCGTATATTTTCATCTCCATATTCTGGGACAATTCGGCCGGCTTTTGGGAATTGAGGGATGGCTTTAATGAGGGCGTTTACTTTCTTTGCAAATAGCGAGGCATAGTATTTGGAATCTTTCCCAATATAGTTGCAGATATCTTCAAAATTAGAAGCAGCCCGAGGTGACCACTTTATTTTGTAAGCCATTTTGACATCCGTTTTTCAACTTCTTCGTGGGGTATTCCTTTACCCTCGTCAAGTTCCTTTAATCCTGCATCAACCTGTAGTTTGAAATACAGTTCTG